>CAYSHS010000001.1:0-20464 GCA_964430845.1 uncultured Pirellulales bacterium
AATTGGGTGATCTTTCCGAGAAAATCAGGGATATGCAGAAAAGCACTGATATTGCATCAATGAAAATGATGCAGAAGATGCTCAGGCAGCTAAAAGGCTCACAGGATTCTTTTTCACAGGAATTAAGATCGGAGCTGTCTAAAGGCAATTTTGGTCAGGCAGCCGCATTGTTGAAGAAAATGCAGAAGGAATTGGCAGAAGGCAAGCTCTCAGAAGAGCAGAAAAAGCAGTTATCCGAGCAAATGCAGGCGCTGGCCAAGGCCCTGGAAAATCTGGCACAGCAGAGCGGCGAGCTTGAGAAAGAGCTTGAAAAAATGGGACTGGACAAGGAGCTTGCGAAAATGGGAGAAAAACAGTTGCGTGAGGCTTTACAGAAGCAGGGTTTGAGCGCTGATAAAATCGAGGACCTTCTTAATAAAGCTGCCGCTTCAAATATGGCACGCAACAGGCTTTCTCAAATGGCAGGCGCAATGTCAGGAAGCGGCTCCGGAGAAGCAGGCGGATTATCAGAAGACGAATTATCTAACGCAATCGAGCAACTGGATGGGCTGGAATCGCTCCAGCAGCAGATGATGTTGACTGAAGCAAGTCTTAATGAGATTGCACAGGCTATTGGCTCTCTTGGCCAGGGAATGATGCAAGGTCTTGGCGGCCAGTCACCATGGAGTGAAGGTGACCCGAGTAATTTGGGCAAAGGTACAGGAAATCCTGGAATCGGTATGGGAGAACGAGATACAGATGAAAACGGTGAATTCGAAACTAAAACAGAAAAAGTTAATACGAAGTCACAGCAGGGGCCTATAATCGCAAGCTGGTACTTTAAGGATCAGCAGGTGCAGGGTGAATCAAAGCTTAATTTTTCCCAGGTTATTCAGGCTGGTCGTGATAGTGCCGCCGAAGCTATTAGTGAAAATGAAATTCCGCGAAAGTATGAGGAAGCGATAAAGTCATATTTTGGCAATATCGAAGAAACTGTCCCTGTTTCACAGCCTGATGGTGAAGATAAGTAAGGAAATGTTTTTTGAAAGGTAATGGAATGCACCATAAAAGCAAAAGGGCACAGGAACATGGACGCGAAAGAATAAAAGTGCATAAGTACTTATACAATTATAAATTAAAGCCTTTTGCAATAGTATTTTTATGTCTTTTTTTTATACTCACTTCCTGCAGGAAACAGGATTCTGCAAGCTTAAAAGAAGTTGTGCTGTATTGTTCTGTTGACCAGGAGTTTGCTGAGCCTATTATTGCTCAATTCGAGAAACAATCCAGTATTAAAGTTCTGGCTCGCTATGATACGGAAGCGAGTAAAACAGTAGGCCTGGTTCAGAGATTAAGGTCGGAAGCATCTAATCCTGTTGCTGATGTATTCTGGTCAAGTGAGGTTTTTTACACGATTCGCCTTGCAAATGAAGGTTTGTTTGCCCGGTATGAAAATGATGAAACGAAAAACTGGTCTGCGTTATTTGCCGATCCGATGAAACGATGGCATGGTTTTGGGATACGCGCGAGGGTCATAGCATATAATACAAATAAAGTTAAAGATGAAGATGCACCGAAGACTCTTGAAGATTGTCTCGATAGTAAGTGGAAAGGCAGGATCGTAATGGCTTCACCTGTTTCAGGTACGACCGGAGGTGATGTCGCAAGCTGGTTCGCTCATTATGGTTCGGATAAGGCCACGGAAATTCTAAAAGCACTGAAATCAAATAAAATCCGGATAGTCTCCGGTAACAGTATAGCACTTAAAACTGTATATACCGGTGAGGCTGATATTTGCTTTACCGATACTGATGATGTCTATGCCGCACAAAGAAACGGCTACCCGGTAGCAATGAATTTCCTTCGACAGGGGGACCAGGGGCCTTTAGTAATCCCGAACACAGCGGCGCTAGTTAAAAATGCTCCTCATCCCGACGAGGCAAAAAAATTATTGGATTTTATTTTAAGCGAAGAACTTGAAAAACTGCTTGTGGAAAGTGATTCACATAATAGTCCAATTCGCTCTTCACTTGCTGATAAATACAGTAAGTATGCCATTCATGACCGGCTGAATATGGAATATGGAAAAATAGCTGAACTTTTATCGACATCTATTGAAAAAGCAAATGAGATTCTTGAGTGAAAAGCGATAGTAGTTTTATAATAATATCGAGAGCAGCGTCATTATTTATATGGGCTGTTGTGGTTTTCCTGCCGCTGCTTGTACTTTTTATATATGCCCTGAATCCAGCTCCGGCACAAACTGCTGAAGTAAATATTTATTCTTCACTGGCTCGCTCATTTGTTTTATCTGCGATTATTGCAGGGGTATCTGTTTTATTAGGCTGGGTTCCGGGCAGGCTGCTCGGAACCTGTCATGCTCACAAGGATTTATTGCTTTTACTGTTATTGATGCCTTTGGTATTGCCTCGCTATTTATTGTATTATGCCTGGTGGCTGCTTTTAAGTCCTACAACTTCGCTGGGCGCATATTTATCGGGCAATATTGAAGTGGCAAAATTTGTCGGGTTGCTCAGATCGACAATAGTTTTAATAATGTGGTACTGGCCACTGGCTGCATTGTTACTGGCACAGGGATGGCGAAATATCGACCGCAGGATATGGGATAGCGCATCTCTCGATGCAGGCGAATTCGGAATTTTCAGAAATATTACATTGCCTTTATTAAAAAGGTCGATATTTCTGGCATTCGGGGTGTGCTTTGTTATGTCACTTTCGGAATTTGCAACGTTTAATCTTGCAGGTATCAAAACAATCGGAACTGAATTGGCAGTCCTTTATGAATTGACAGGTTCGCAGGCTGTTGTAACCCGCGCATCATGGCCTGTGGCCATCCTGGCTTTAATTCTGGCAATTGTATTGGGTAAAAGCTCTCGGACGTGGACATTGTCCACGTCTGCAACAGGAATAGTAGAATTCAAATCACAGAGATGGAGATGGATAGCTCTTATTACACTGATTGGAATTTCATTGTTGATTCCGGCTGCTCTGCTCATCGGTAACGTTTCTGAAGTCAAGCCATATCAGCAGTTTTTTAAACTCCATTTAAATGAGTTGAAGTGGTCGCTGATTATTGCGTTAGCTGCCGCAGGATTGTCTTTTATTATTGCCTATGGAGCGTTTTCATCAATCGTGGCTCGTGAAACGGGATTCGTGAACCGGGGTGGCTATCGAACAACGGGCGGCGAGTTTCGAGTCACTGTTCCTGTTTTATCTATGATAATATGCAGCTCAATTTTCCTTGTAATGTTTCTTCCTGCTTCGATAGTTGCAGTTTCTATATTGAAGATTTTGTCTCTTTTCAACTTTCCTGTGTCGGTCAGGCAGAGCTGGTTTATTGTTTCAACTGGATTAGCCTGCCGTTTTTCGGGAGTTGCCCTGATTTTGCTTTTACTTACGAGATATTCCCAGCAGCAGACACTATCTGAGATGGCTCGTACTGATGGCGCCTCGCAATTCCGGATTTTCAGGCATATTCATTTGCCTCATATCTGGCCTCTTTTAGCAGGGAGTTTCATCTTAATTGTTATGTTCAGCATGACAGAGCTATCTGCGACTATGGTATTACTTCCTGCCGGATTGCCCAATTTCGCCCAGCGTCTTCTAAATCAGATGCATTATGCCAGAGATCAGCAGGTTATCGCATCCTGTCTTATACTGGTAGGTTTTTTCCTGTTAATGACACTTGTTTTAGTATCTTTACTGCGTTTAGTGCGATTACGATGGCTGGCACTTGTATTGGTTACCTGCGCTGGTTTTTTTGCAGTTTCAGGTTGTAAAGATGATTCTCCTGTTGCAGGAAAACCGAAGGTAATAGAAGAATTTGGTACGCCGGGTCAGGGAGAAGGGGAATTTGAATATCCCAGGGCAATCGATATCGCTGATGACGGGTCAGTTTATGTAGTTGACAAAACAGGCAGGATCCAGCAGTTTTCTCCTGGTGGTAAATTTATAAATATGTTTAAAATGCCAGAGATAGAAGCAGGCAAGCCTACCGGCATTTCTTTCGGACCGGATGGAAATCTATATGTAGCAGACACTCATTATTACAGGGTAATGGTATTTTCTCCGAAAGGTGAAGTAATTCGCCGGTGGGGAAAATTCGGGATGGAAAACGGTTCCTTTATTTATCCTACTGATATTGCCTTTTCAGGTGACGGCAGAATCTTCGTTAGTGAATATGGCGGTAATGACAGAATCAGTGTTTTTGATGAGCAGGGCGTTTTTTTATATGCGTTTGGCAGCTCTGGCATGAAAGAGGGACAGCTTTCCAGGCCATCGGCTCTTTGCGTTGATAAATCACTCGGTCGTCTTTATATAGCAGACGCCTGCAATCACAGGATAGCTGTTTATAATTTCGATGGAAAATTGCTAAGCTATATTGGCAGCACCGGTACCGGGGCAGGTGAGCTTTGCTATCCCTATGATCTTGATATTTTAGCAGATGGAACATTAGTTGTTTGCGAATATGGCAATAACAGGATACAATTATTCAGTCCGGCGGGGCAAAGTTTAGGTGTGTATGGTAAAGCAGGGCGGCTGCCAGGTGAATTGGCGTATCCCTGGGGTGTTGCAGTTGATAAAAAAGGACAAATTTATGTAGTTGATGCCGGAAATAACAGGATTCAGCTCTGGCAATTGTGATTTGTATCATTAGCTGTGTTTTGTAGCACGGGCCTTGCCCGTGCATGCGTGGGCAAGATGCCCATGCTACGAATGTGATGTATAATTACGGTTTCTATTTTGGACAGCCATTGTGGCTGTTGGGATGTGCCTTATTAGTGCCGATTGTTTGGCTGGCAAGGCAGAATCTGACCAGCTTAGGTTCTATGCGACGCTGGTTTGCGATTGTTTTGCGATGTATCGTTGTGCTGATACTTGTACTATTACTGGCTCGTCCCACTCTTACTCGCAAGAGCAAACATCTAACCGTAATTGTTGTGCTTGACCGCAGCCAGTCTATTTCCCCGGAGCTTCAGGATAAAAGTCTTAAATATTTAGCTGATGCGCTGGGAGAAAAGATTGCTCCGGATCAAATAGCTGTTGTTGACGTAGCTGAATCGGCGAGCATTTCTTCTTTGCCTTCGACTAATGTTGGAATTCGCCAGAGGAATACCACTCTTACAGGTGAGCAGACGAAATTGGAAGCAGGCATACAGATGGCTTTGGCAATTGCGCCGCCGAACACAGCCGTAAGGATTTTACTTGTTACCGAAGGTAATGAAACTGCCGGCGATTTGAAGGAAGCGGCACAGACCGCAGCGGCGAATAAAATTCCTGTCGATGTATTACCTATACATTATCAATATAAAAATGAAGTCGTTTTTAAACGTCTTGTCGCGCCATCGAAGGCCAGGAGCAACCAGACTGTTTCACTGCGATTTATTCTCACGAGCACTTCCCATTCAAAAGGCAGGCTGCAGTTAAATCTCAATGACAAGCAGGTTGATCTTGCTCCCGGCTCACCTGAAGTTACTGTACCGATAGAATTAGAGCCTGGCACGAATGTAAAAGTTATATCAGTACCTGTCGGCTCCGGCGGCATTCATCAGTTTCAGGCTGTTTTTATTCCTGATGATCCCACACAGGATAAAATAATTCAGAATAATGTAGCAAGCGCAATAACCCATGTTTCCGGTCCGGGTCACATTCTGATAGTAGATTCCGACGGCCAGTCTGGACAGGCAATGGTAAAAGCTCTGAAGGAATCCAATATTGATATTCGATATATAATGGCGGCGGAATTTCCCGATGATCTCGCAAAGCTCATGGATACCGATGCTGTAATTTTAGTTAATACAGATTGCAGCAACTTCACGTTTGCGCAGCAGGACATGCTTTGCAGCTATGTCGATGACCTCGGAGGCGGCCTGGTAATGACGGGCGGCCCTCAATCTTTCGGGGCAGGTGGATGGATAGGTTCGCCTGTTGCAGAAATTCTTCCGGTGGACCTGGACCCGCCTCAGAAAAAGAACTTGCCTAAAGGTGCGCTTGCTTTGCTCATGCATGCCTGCGAGATGCCGCAGGGTAATTTTTGGGGAAAGATGATTGCCACTTCTGCAGTTGATACGTTAAGCCGCCTGGATTTGGTAGGTATTCTTGCATATAACTGGCAGGGAGCGGGATTGGATGACTGGGTGTACCCGTTATCCGAAGTTGGTGACAAGGAAGCAGTTAAATCAGCGATCAATCAGATGGTTATGGGTGATTTACCGAGCCTTCACAACCTTCTGCAGCAGGCTTATAACAAGCTTAAAGATTGTGACGCCGCACAAAAACACGTGATAATTATAACCGATGGAGACCCCCAGCCGCCTACGCCGGAGCTTCTGACTGCATGTCGTGATTCAGGAATAACCTGTACTACAGTTGCAATTTTTCCGCATAATAATAATCCCTATGACTTGCAGAAGCTTCAAACTATTGCAAATTTTACAGGTGGGAGGTTTTATGATGTTCAGAATCCGTCACAGTTGCCGCAAATATTTATAAAAGAGGCACAGGTAGTTAGACGCAGCCTGATTAATGAGCAGACATTCACACCACAATTGATATATTCCCTTAGTGAAATTACAAAAGGTCTTTCTTCCGTATTTCCAAACCTTGATGGTTATGTAGTTACTGGTCCCAAAGGCGGCTTGAACCAGGTGATTATAAACAGTCATGATGGTGATCCCATACTTGCCATATGTCAGTCCGGAATGGGACGCGTTGCTGCGTTTACATCTTCTGTTGACAGCCGCTGGGCATCGAGCTGGCTCGAATGGGGAAATTTTGAAACGTTCTGGGAGCAGACGATACGCTGGGCTGGAAAACCGGCCCAGTCCCCGGATTGCGAGATTACAGCAGACGTGCAGGGTAAGCAGGTAACTGTTAATGTCGAAGCGGTCGATGATGAGGGAAAATTTATTCAATTCTCGAATATCGATGGTCAGGTAATATCACCTGATGTAGCGAGCGAGGACCTTGAGCTTGTACAGGTCGGACCGGGACAATACAGCGGCAGGTTCGAGGCTGCAGGCTCGGGAAGTTATATTATAAACTTACGTTATAAAAAAATAGGTGAGCCTGACAAGACATACATTACCGACAGTGCCGTTACAATTCCATTCGCGCCTGAGTTTCGTGACCTCTCTGATAATATGCCATTGCTGAGGCAAGTAAGCGATATGACCGGCGGGCGGATTTTAAGCTCAGATCCGAACCAGGCCGACCTGTTTGATTACTCCGGGCTGAAATTCCCGGAGACTCAATTGCCATTAATTCGCCCATTAATGCTTATATGGCTGGCTCTATTTCTTCTCGATGTCGCAGTTCGCAGGCTTGCTTTCGACTTCAAGGCCATGTTACGAAGAGCCGCTCAATTTATCAGCTCAAGCGGCCGTGCACGAAAAACCGATACGACTCTCGATAAATTGAAATTAAAAAGAAAACAGGTCCAGGCTCAGTTTAAGAGCCGCTCCGAGCAAGCGATTGCTTCGAAGCGATATACGGCGGATGAAAAATTTAAAGGCGACTTGCCAATGTCACAGGTTCAGGATAAAAAGCCGGTTGAGCCTGAAGTAAAAAAACAAGAGCCTAAGAAAGGCAAAAAGACCGGACGGGATGAAGCAAGTCATATTCAAAGGCTGCTTAAAGCCAAAAGAAAAACAGGCGAGCAGAGAAAAGACAATGAAAATGAATAAAAGAGTTCTGTAAAATTGAAGTTAGGCATACTTTTGGAAAGAAAAAATTTCTTCTTTTTAATTTTTTCTTTCTAAAAAATCTATGGAATATATGTATAAGAAATTGTTACATAATTATAAATTGTATGAAGAAAATCTTTCAACCCGATTTTCTTCATACAATATATGCCTAACTTCAATTTTACAGAAGCCTTTAATGAAAGAGTTTTAGGAGAGAATCAAAATGGCTAAAGAAGATAAAAAGGTTGAAGAGCAATGCAAAGATTTCAGAAAGATGTTCGAGTCTTTGCGAATCGAAATTGGCAAAGTTATAGTAGGTCACGAATCCATTGTGGATAATGTGCTGATTAGCCTTTTCTGTGGAGGTCATGTCCTGCTTGAAGGAGTTCCCGGTCTCGGCAAGACCTTACTGGTCAGGACATTAAGTGACGTTTTCTCACTTGAGTTCAGGCGCATTCAGTTCACTCCCGACCTGATGCCTGCTGATATCATAGGCACCAATATCGTTATGGAAGATGCCTCGACGGGAAGGCGCAGGTTCGAGTTCCAGCCGGGTCCGATTTTCGGGCAGATTATTTTGGCAGATGAGATTAACCGCGCTACGCCGAAGACTCAATCGGCGATGCTCGAAGCGATGCAGGAGCACTCTGTAACAAGCGGCGGCCAGGTTCGCAAACTGCCGGAGCCGTTCATTGTCCTTGCAACACAGAATCCTATCGAGCAGGAAGGGACTTACCCATTGCCTGAAGCGCAGCTTGACAGATTTTTCTTCAAGATACTTGTACCTTACAGCAACCGCAAAGAGCTTGGCGCTATTGTTGACAGAACTACGACAGGATTTGTGCCGAGAGCGCAAAATGTTATAGGCAGGGAAGATATAATTAATGCACAGGACCTTGTCCGAAAAGTTGTTATAGCTGAGCATGTCCAGGATTATGCAATCCGCCTGGTTTTAGCAACGCATCCACAGGGAGAATTCGCGGCGGAAGTAACAAACAAATATATTCGTTTCGGCTCCTCGCCCCGCGGTGTGCAGGCGCTTGTGCTTTCAGGGAAAGTTCGTGCATTGCTCGATGAACGTTACCACGTAAGTTTCAGCGACATTTCAAGTTCGGTTCTTCCTACTCTGCGACATCGTGTTTTGCTGAATTTCGAGGGACAGGCTGAAGGAGTTACAACCGATGAGGTGCTTGCTCAAATACTGGAAAATACACCTGCGACTTTGGAACGAAAAATAGATGTACCATAAAACAACGACAACAAGGAAACGTCTCACGGACCTGCTTGAGCCTGAGTTTATGGCCAGGCTGGATTCGCTCGATGTTATGAGCCGCAAAATATTGCAGGGCAAGCTTCATGGCGAGCGGCGCACAAAACGCAGGGGACAAAGTGTGGAATTTGCCGACCATCGTCCCTATGTGCCAGGAGACGATTTAAGGTTTGTGGACTGGAATATTTATGGGCGGCTGGAGCATCTGTTCTTAAAATTATTTCTCGAAGAGCAGGATTTGACGGTTCATATCGTTGCAGACCTAAGCTCTTCGATGAGTTTCGGAGAGCCGTCGAAAGACCTTTTCATAAAGAAATTAACCGCGGCGCTGGGTTATGTAAGCCTTGTAAATAACAACAGGGTGACAATCAGCTTCTTCGCGGATGGTATAGAAGGCCAGCTTGAAAATATGCGAGGTCGAAGCTATCTGCATAAAATGGCGGATTACCTTCTTACTGCCGAGTGTGACGGATTTTCACATTTCGAGAAAGCGTGCAGGCAGCTTTCATCAAGTCGCATCGGCACAGGGATAACGATAGTTTTGAGTGACTTTTTATTTAAGGAAGGTTACGATGCAGGTTTGCGTCGTCTAATAGGCCGGCAATATGACCTTTATGTGATACAGGTGCTTTCGGCTCAGGAGCTTTCACCTGATATAACAGGTGAGCTGAAATTGATTGATATCGAGGATGCCGATGTAGCTGAGATTACAGTCTCGGGAGCATTATTAAAATATTATAAAAAAACTTTGAATGCTTATTGTAATGAATTAAAGGATTTCTGCACCAGAAGGGGCGCTGTCTATGTGCTTGCAAATTCGTCCGATTCTGTAGAAACACTTGTTTTGAACTATTTGCGTCGAATTCGCCTGCTGCGTTAATCTTGTTTAGTCGTGCGTTGTGCGTGATGCGTTATTGAAAAATAAATCGGTAATTTCAAAAACGCAATACACAATACGCATTACGAAGAAATAAAAGGAACTTTTATTATGGAATGGCTGACACCATTTACTGCACTTTATGCTGCCTTGGTTACTGTGCCGCTTTTGCTGCTTTTATATTTTCTGAAATTAAAGCGGCATGAGCAGATTATATCGAGCACGATGCTCTGGCAGAGAGCAATACGCGATTTGCAGGTTAATGCGCCGTTTCAGAAGTTAAGACATAACATATTATTATTGCTCCAGTTGTTGATGCTGATTGCAGTATTGCTTGCGATAGCATGGCCTATTTTAGCTATGAAAACCGGACCGGGACGGAAGTATGTCTTATTAATTGATTGTTCAGCAAGCATGAACACAATAGATGATGATCCAGCAACAGGTAATCCGGGGAAACTAAGCAGGCTTGATAAAGCAAAGGAGCAGGCGAAGGTTTTTATAGAGTCTATGCGGCAAAAAGCTGTTTTTTCCCTGGAGGATGACAGTGACCAGACAATGGTTATAGCTTTCGATGACCATGCCAAAGTAATGTGTAATTTCACCTCGGAAAAGAGACAGCTTGTTTATGCAATAGATTCAATTTCCGGCGGTGATGGAAAGTCATCTTTATCCGAAGCAATTGTCGTTGCACGCGCTTTTTCACAAACACCCGGAAACGAGGCTGACTATACTAACCAGGAGCTGCCTGCCGGTCTTGAGCTTTTCAGCGATGGACAAATCAGCGATTTACCGGAGCTTCCTGTCGGAGCCAATGAAATAACGTACCACTCAATAGGCAATCCTTCCAGTCAGAATGTTGGTATAACCGCCATGCAGGCTTTAAGGTCTTATGAAAATCCCGAAGAATTGGAGGTTTTTGCTTCGGTTTTAAATTTTGGAGATGAGGCTCGGACAGTAGAATTACAGCTTAGCGTAGATAGCGATGTTAAAGCAGTAAGGTCGATAACTATACCGGCACTGAGCATAAACAATGATACAAAAATAGAAGAGCCGGGTAAAATAGCGGTGAATTTTTCTCTTTCGCAAATTCAATCGGGAGTGCTCGAGCTCAGGCTTCTTTCAGATGATTGCCTGAGCTGTGACAATTCGGCATGGTCTATAATTTCTCTGCCGAAAAAGCTGTCGGTTTTACTTGTTACCTCGAATAATCCGGCGCTCGAATCTGCATTGAAAGCCTGTCCTCTTGCTAAATTTGAAATTCAGTCACCTGCACAATTCGATGCTTTGGATCAGGCTGCTGTCAGTCTTGACAATCCTTACGATGTTATCGTTCTTGATAATCACATAAACGACCATTTGCCAAAGGGAAGATATATTGTTTTTGGTCAGCCTCCGAAAAATATTGATGTAAATACACCCGGGCAGCTTGAAAACCAGGTGATTATAGACTGGAGACAGAAACACCCCATTTTAAACTATGTTAATCTTATGAACCTGTTCGCAGCGAAATGCTACAAGATGAATTTGCCTCGTGATGCCGATATGATTGCAGAGTTCAATGAAACTCCGGCTATGGCTCTCGTGGAACGAAACGGGAGTATTTTCCTGCTGGCAGGTTTCGATATCCTGGAGACAAACTGGCCTTTTGAGCCGAGCTTCGTATTGTTCTGCTATAATGCGACCAGTTATCTCGGAATGCAGGTCACACAGGAACAAAAGAATGACCTGAAAGTCGGAGACCCTATCGTTGTCGAGGGACTGGAGCCGGGAATCGAAGCAAAAGTAACACGACCCGATAAAGAAACAGAAATTGTGAACGCAAATCCAAGCGGGACTATACGTTTTGCAAATACAAGCCATGCAGGTCAGTACAGCCTTAGTATTTCAGATGGTCCGGCTCATTTTTACGCAGTGAATCTGCTGGATATGCAGGAAAGCAATATAAAACCGCTCAATAAACTCGAGCTGTCAAATTCACAAACAGTAGAGGCACAGGAAGAGACCATAAACAGGGCAAATATGCCCTTATGGCCTTTTCTTGTCGGATTGGCTTTATTGTTTGCGTGTATCGAATGGTTAGTATATAATTTCAAAGTTAGGATTTAGCCAAAAAGTTAAAATTAAAATAGGGCGAGGTTCACATATGTATAATAAATGTAAAGCGAATAGAAAAAAGAATAAAACTCACGAATTCGTCCTGATGAAAACAAAAGAGCAAAAGGATTTATGTGTTTGCTCATATATGACTCTTATGCTTTCAGTGGTTTTAGTGTTTGCTCCTTGTTTTAGCAGTATAGTCTCAGCGTCGGATAAACCGGTTTTCAACATAGATTTTTTCTGGGGCTGGAACGGCTATTACCGTCCAATGGAGTGGACGCCGATGGAAATTACAGTAAGTAGCACAAGCGAAAATCCCTTTGGTGCAGAGCTGACACTATCTTCTCAACAGGACGGTTTAAACACGTTGAATATCATCAGTGATTTTGTACTGACGCCTGATTGGCCGGAACACAAGCCGTTAGTAACAAAGATTGCATATTCAAATCAGAAATGCAGCCTTAAGCTCGATCAGACAGACGGAAAAAACAAAAAAACTTTATGGAGTCACGAATATAATACATGGAATTCTCCTAACAGCGGAAAAAACTCTACCATTAACGAGCAGGATTTATTAATCGGAATAGTTGAAATAGGGAAATTCGGACTTTTGAGATTAGATAAGCAATCCGTCAGTAAATTCCAGGAAATGAACGGAAACGTGTATATCGGAACCAAACAGGCAGAAGTAGTTCCCTGGGACTGGACGGGATTTGTCTCACTTGATTTGCTGATTCTTTACGATCCTGACTGGAGCCAATTCAAAGAGCAGCAGTTGAAGGCAATTGCGGAATGGGTATCCAACGGCGGCAAAATGCTTCTTGTTTTGGGAAGTAATCCCCCAACAGGAGAAAATCCTCTTACAAATATTGTTCCATTCGATTTTTTGCAGGCAAAACAAGTCAGTGTTTCGCAGGGACAGCTTTATAATTGGGGTTTGGCCGGTAATAATTCGGAAACAATAACACTCAAAGCTCTCGTACCGAAATCCGGTTTAAAATTCTATGAAGGTGATTTTTATCAGGACAATCAATATCTTTTCGCAGTCGCAAACACAGGCTTTGGCAGGGTGGGAGTCCTGGGATTTGATCCTTCTGATTTAAGTGATTTTCAGAATGTGTATTCGTCCCAATTTTGGGTAAAGATAATTCAGTCTGTGCTCAAAGTGAAAGATAACGCAAAAAACAACTTATTCGCACAAAGAAGTATTGAATATGTTCCTGATACAAGCACATACCCGGGCGGAACAGCCGCTGCAGGTGCTTTAACCAGGGGAGTAACCATGCAGCGGAATCCATATAATTATGTAATCGGAAGAGCCTATTCCTTAAACAATAAAGTGATGGAGTTCCTGTATTCGGAGATAAAACCTTTGAGTGTCTGGTTTGTAATCCTTTTATTGGGAGCACTTGCTGTTCTGCTTGGGCCTGTCGATTACAAATTTCTCAAACATATAGACCGCCTGCCTTTGACATGGCTAACCTGCTCTTTCTGGATAATTGTATTTACCGTGGGAGCATATTACGGCGTGCAAAATATTCGCGGCGGTAAAATGCAGTTGAAAGTAGTTTCTGTCCTGGATGGTATTGAGGACGAAAGTACAGCATGGTCCACTCATTACAGCGGCTTATTCGCCTCTCGCAGTGACAGCTATCAGCTTGAGGGACTCAAAGCAGACCAGTGGTGGTCGGGCATTGCTCCTACACAGGAGTCGCTTTCATATTATAGCAATGAGCTTGGAACAAGAAGGATATATTGCATTCAGGAAGATGGAGGCAATCTGCCCTACGCTTTGCCTGTAAATATTTGGGACATCCAGTGCATGCTTACAGAATCACCGGTAGAAAAAATGCCTTTCAGCGCCGATGTTCAGCGAAGCGGGAATAATATTACCGTTACTATTAATAACGAATCCGATTCAGCTATCAATGGCGGCTATGTCCTTATGGATGGCAATTATGGTATAGAGTTCAGTAAAGTACCGGCGCACAGCATCCGGGAATTCCAGAAACAAAGCAACAGGTTGCCATATTGGGAAAATATTTCGTTTTCTTCAAGTCGAGGCTCTTCTACTTCCAGTTTTAAAAATGAAGATGCCTTTTTCGCACAGGGATGCTTACAGAGGACACTGGCAATAAATGATTATCTTCAAAAAGGAGCTGCGGTTGTCTGTGTCCGGTACGAGAATGCTCCGATGCCTTTCAAAGTAAAAGATCGTTCACGTTCATTCGAGGATGAACATATACAATTAGCACGTCTTGTTGTTTTTCCGAATTAAGTAAGAGGGAACAGTAAATGATTGAAACTAAACATTTAACAAAAATTTTCGGTAATCTTACCGCGGTTGACGACCTGAACTTAACTATAAACCAGGGAGATATTTTTGGCTTTATCGGCCCGAATGGAGCAGGTAAAACCACAACAATGCGAATTCTCGTAACCCTGCTTGAGCCTACTCGCGGCAGGGCTTTAATTGACGGCCTCGATGTCGCCAGGAACGGGAAAAAGGTTCGCAGAATCATCGGTTATATGCCTGATTTTATGGGTGTTTATGATGACTTGAAGGTATTCGAGTATCTTGAATTTTTCGCAGCCGCTTTCGGGATAGAACGCTCAAAAAGAAAATCCATAGTAGAAGGCGTTCTTGAATTAACTGATTTGCAGTCCAAGAAAAGTGCGACTGTTGACAGTCTCTCACGAGGTATGCAGCAGCGTCTCGGACTTGCGCGAGTGCTCATCCACGACCCGAAGGTTCTTATACTTGACGAGCCTGCCAGCGGCCTTGACCCGCGTGCAAGAATCGAAATAAGGGAATTGCTTCGAGAGCTTAAACGAATGGGAAAAACCATAATGATATCCAGTCATATTTTAAGTGAGCTGGAAGAAATATGCGACCATGTTGGAATTATCGAGCATGGCCAGTTGATTTACAGCGGGACAATCGAGGAGATTCGACCCAGGCTGGGAATTCATACAAAAGTTCGCGTACAGGTGCTTGGTGACCAGGACAAGGCGATAGAAATATTGTCGGCTCTGCCGCAAATACACCAGGTTCACCCTTTAAAGGATTATATATCGGTGACATTTAAGGAAGGCGAAAAAATGGATGGAGTTATCGCCCGTACATTAGTTAATGCGAATATAGATATAATCGCGATTCAGCCTGAGCAGCTTAAGCTCGACGATGCGTTCCTCCAGCTGACAAAAGGAATCGTACACTAACTAAGCGCATAGCGTATTACGTATTTTTATTTCGCACGACGCATCACGCCATACGCGATACGGAATAAAGAAATGGAAGCGGAATCAATAAATATTTTTGCAGACTATTTAAATCCGGCTCGGCTTCTTGGGCCGATTTTCGATAAAGAGCTGCGCGTTTCAAGCCGCAGAAAGAGAAATTATCTGCTTCGCTCTGTTTATGTTGTTTTATTGGCTTTATATCTTTTGGCAACATGGTATGCAAAAGTTGGTATTAGCAGTACAGGCTCTGCTATATATAAAGTTTCAAGAATGGCGGAAATGGGTCAGACAGTAATTATTGGTATTATCTGGTTTCAATTTATTGTTTCGCAGATTCTTGCCATTATAATGCTAAGCTCTTCGATCAGCGATGAAATTCGCACAGGGACACTCAATGTCCTTATGACAACGCCCGTCAACAGCTTCCAGATAGTGACAGGTAAGCTATTTAGCAAACTGTTACAAATAATGCTTCTGCTTGCCATGAGCTTACCTCTATTGTCGATTATTCGTGTTTTTGGAGGAATCCCTTGGAATTACGTAATATATAGTTTGTTTATTATTTTGACCGCCGTAATTTTTGCCGGCTCTTTTAGTTTGTTTTTATCTGTGTTTTATCGTCATGCTCATCTTGTTATTATTATTGAAACAGTGTTTTATTTTATGTTTCTCGTGATACCTTTTGTAAGTCTGTTATTTGTGGATATTGCATTTGCTAGAACTGTTTCCGTTAGTACAGTATTAGCACTAACAAATCCTTTCTGGATGTTATTTTTAGCTACTCAGAAAATGGCTTTAGTTTCTATGTTTGGTTTTGTTTTACTTCATTGCTTATTTATGTTAAGCATTTCGGCTGTTTTTCTGGCAATTTCGATATGGAAAATTCGCTCTGCTGCTCTTAATAATATATCTGTCAAGTATAAAAAATCCGAATTAAAAAGGGTAATAAAAGATGAAAATGGAAAGGAAATTGCTCATTATTACGAGAATACCGACCAGATAAAACGGGTTACAGGAAATCCAATTGTATGGAAAGAGAATTATAAAGGTTTTTTCGGGAAAGGCAAAATCGAAAGGATACTGACTATCCTGATTTGTTTATTCAGTATGATAGGAATTTCTTTTTTGTTTGTTTTCGGAAGTGCCGGATTAGTTCTGGTTAGTATTGCTATGTCCGGTATGTCTCTTCTGCTGATGCTTCGTCTTGCTATTGATACAGCAGGTAGTATCGCAAGTGAGAAGGAAGCAAGGACTCTGCCGATATTATTAGTAACTCCGCTTGAAGATAAAGATATTATTCTCAGCAAAGTAAAAGCCGGTATACGAAGGAATATTTCTATAATAATATTATTCTTTCTTATGCATTTTGTTTTATATTTTTCTTATGTTTCAAGGGGAGTATTAAAACTTTCACAAATAGTATATCAGGTTCCTCTTGGGGTAATAAGTATCGCAGGAATGGTATTATTTATTGCAGGCAGTGGTGCATACTTCGGCGTACGTATGAAGAATTCAGCCGGAGCAATTGCAGCTACTATAGGGTCTTATTTAGGCATATCTTTTTTCATTGGTATTTTTAATCCGGTGAGATTGATTTTAATGTTTGGGATGTCTCGACTCTTATCTAGTCCGGGTATGATCCAAATAATAAGTCTTGCGTCATCATTCGTCTCGATTATTTTTCTCGCGGGAATTGGTTTATATTTCCTTAAAAGCTCGATACGCAGGTTAAGATATAATATTTTTAAGTCATGATATTAATATGGCAAGCTTGACTGTAAAACCCGTTTTGAATTTTATTAGATTTTTCTGGCTGACGGGGCCTTTGTTCGATAAGGAGCTGCGCGTTTCCAGCAGGCGGAAACGAAACTATTTTCTTCGCTTTGCATATGTAATTCTTTTATCATGTTTCGTTATAGGGACATGGCTAAGCTTCGGACAAATACACGGCTCATTAGCTTATCAGAAATCACGCCTGGCGGAAATAGGCAAAAGTATCGTAATGATGATAGTGCTTTTCCAGTTTTTCGCTGCACAGGTAATCGCTGTTATTCTTTTAAGCAATTCCATCAGTGACGAGATATATAATCGCACCCTGGGTGTATTGATGACTACTCCCATAGACAGCCTGCAAATTGTTATTGGCAAGCTGTTCAGCAAATTATTGCAGATAATAATTTTGTTGGCGATAAGTCTTCCGATTCTTGCTATCATTCGTGTTTTCGGGGGAGTGCCCTGGAATTATATTTTTTCCAGTTTCTGTGTAACACTAAGTGCGGCGATATTTGCAGGCTCGATAAGCCTGGCTTTTTCAATAAAAAATTCTCATACTTACGTAGTTATTATAAAAGCGTTTTTTACTTTAGCAGTTATTTATGTATTTATCCCGTTAATATTAGCGGTTATTTTCGGGGCGCAGTGGCTTTATTTGTTTAATTACAGCAGCAGGATAACTAATTTTCCGTTTCTTATCGCTTTGCTCCATTTTAATCCTTTGGGTACAATATCTCTAAATACCGCTATAATGATGTCACCTTCCGCGGGAGCCGTTTCGTCTTATTTCTTCTGGCCCGTGCATTGTATTATAATGCTGATTGCATCCGGTATAATATTGGCTTTCGCGGTAAGAGTTGTGCGCAAAGTAGCTTTACGGCAGATTTTGGGCGAGCTTGACCTTTTCTCGAAAATCAGAATGTCTTTGTCAAAAAAACAAAGAAAAGCATATCGTGAATATGAAAGTTCAATAAGAGAGGTGACGGGTCTGCCTGTTTTATGGAAGGAAGTAAGAAAGCCGATTATCCAGGGCATAGATAACACAAACAATAAAATAGGTCTTGCTGCTACTATTGTGACTTTACTGCTGACGTATTTCGTATGCTATAAGAGCAGATGTCTCGATGCTGATTTTACTCAAACTGCCTATGTCTTGATGTTTGTGATAATAGGTATGATTTTTGACATGGTGCTGTCTGTATCGAGCATTACTTCCGAAAAAGAGTCTTTTGCCTGGCCGATCCTTTTAACAACGTCACTCGATGACTGGCGGATTATCCAGAGAAAAGCAATGGGTGTGCTTTACAAGTGTCTTCCTGTCTGGCTTTTATTGGCTGGGCATGTTATTTTGTTTGTCATTGTCGGGTACATTCACCCGGTAGCTATGGTGCAATTGCCGATAATTATTACAGGATTAATTGTTTTTTTGACAGGCCTGGGTTTATATGCAAGCTCGAGTTTTAAACGAACCACGTGGGCTGTTATCACATGTTTTGCCTTTGTTCTTGTAATATGGATGGTAGTTCCGATTATTCTTGGCATTATAACAGAAATTACAGTCCATGACCAGGAAGAAATCTTTGGGATATATTACAGCGCCAATCCGGTCGTACAGATTGCTGTTGTTATGAACAGTATAGGCGGTGCAAATAATGCTGACATGAGCCTGTCCAAGCTCCGATACAATTGGCCAGATATAAGACATACGTCCGAATTATATGCGGCGACAAAGCTGCTGTTGTATATTATGATTGTTTATAGCTCTTTGGGCTTGCTCTTTGCATGGATGGCAAAGAATCGCATCAGGCGGAATATTTTTTAGTTTTTTCTCAAAATGATTGCAAATATAAATAATACGTTAGGAAACTATATTAACTTAGACTGGCTTACCGGCCCTTTTTTGGATAAGGAGCTTCGTGTATCCAGTCGTCACAGGAGGAATTATTGGCTTAGGTCTTCTTATGTAATTCTGCTTTTGGTATTTGTTGCGATAACATGGCTTAATGTGTTTGATTATCATGGTAATGTAACGTTTCAAAAATCGCGTCTGGCCCAGGCTGGGAAGGATATTATTTTTACAATAGTCTGGTTTCAATTCATAGCGGCTCAGATTATAGCTGTTATTATGTTTTGTAATTCAATAAGCGATGAAATTTACCACAGGACTTTAGGCGTGCTTTTAACTACTCCCGTGAACAGCTTTCAGATTGTAACAGGGAAACTATTGAGCAAGTTATTCCAGATAATTCTTCTGCTGGCAATCAGCCTGCCGCTATTGGCTATTATTAGAATTTTTGGCGGAGTATCGTGGAATTATATTTTATCCAGCCTTTGCATAACGCTTACGGCGGTAATTTTCGCAGGCTCTCTCAGCATGTTCTTTTCCGTGCTGTTTCGAAGGGCTTATGTTGTAATTATTATGACTGTTTTATTTCTTGGATTATTATTCGGCGGTGGTTCTTTTTTTCCAAGGATATTACCCAGGGCATATCGATTTAGAATCCATTTTTTCAGAACATCATTATTTAATATTAATCCGGTCTCGTTATTAGACGGGATTTCTAATGAAATGATGAATCCCGGTAGAACGCGTATAGGTATTCTATGGATTATTTATAGTTCTTTTATCCTGTTTGCGTCATTCATATTATTATTTGCATCTGCACGCATCATAAGAAGTATTGCTCTTGCGCATGCTGTCGGGCAAAAAAGTTTTTTGGAAAGAATATTTAATCGCAGAAAGTTGTATTATTCACAGTCTTCCAATCAAAAAAAGTCAGTCTCAGAAGGTCTAATCAGGCATGTCTGGGGTCCACCTGTTGCATGGAAAGAGATGAAAACAAAATTCTCCAGCAGGGAGAAAATGTTCGTGACGATTATTATCGGCATTGAATTGATTATGATTGGTGCAATGTATTTGTTTCCATATATTGCGGCTGGTTTCGGTTATGAGGAAGCTCATGTGCTGTATATTTACATATTAATGGGACTGGGCGCACTTTCTACTGCAATTTTTTCTGCTGGATGTATTACTTCTGAGAAAGAAGCCCATACATGGCCTTTGCTATTAATGACTCCTTTGTCCGATTGGGAGATATTGAGCGGCAAGTTCATCGGCATATTGAGGCGATGCCTGCCTATCTGGATTATGCTTTTTATTTATTTCTGCCCGTTCTTGAATATTGTCGGAGTCGGTATTATTTCGCTGTTCCTTTTGACTATGCTCATAATCGCCATGATTGTTTTTCTCGGAAGCGCAGGTATTTATTTCAGCTCTCGATTTAAGAGCACAAGTGTTGCTTTTCTTGCAAATTTTATTCTTATATCAATAATTTGGTTCGTTCTTCCATTCACATTTGATTATTATTCTCGCGGAAACTATATGAGACATATTAAATACGGGTCGTTTTTTAATACCTTTTTTATTGCGAATCCGTTTGTGCAGGCTATAAGAATAATGACGTCTGATCTCAACTTTAGTAACGCATACAGGAGATGGCCGGATCATTCCGGAGA
>CAYSHS010000001.1:20474-54825 GCA_964430845.1 uncultured Pirellulales bacterium
ATTTTACATTCTATTCTATTAATGATTAGTATTTTGATAGCTTATATAATAACCGGCCTGATTTTTGCCTGGCGGGCAAAATGCCGCTTTAGAAAAGGAATTTTGTAAATTACATAAAGATAAACTGAATGATTAATAATATTTTGACACGGCTTATAGACTATTTATGGCTGGGCGGGCCTATTTTTATGAAGGAGCTTCTCGTATCCAGCAGAAGAAAGAGAAATTATTTTGTCCGGTTTGCATATCCTGTCGTTTTGGCCGTCTTCGTCGCTTTGATTTGGGCGACTGTCTATAATTATAAAAGTTCGATTTACCAGGTGTCACAGATGGCGCAGGTTGGAATTCATATTACTGTTGTTGTCGTCTGGTTTCAGTTTATTGTCGTTCAGATTCTCGCTGTTATTATGTTAAGCACAGCCATCAGCGATGAAATTTATCACAAGACTCTCGGTGTTCTGATGACTACACCGATAGGCAGCTTCCAGATAGTTTTCTCGAAGCTGCTGAGTAAATTATTTCAATTGCTTTTAATCGTGGCAATCAGCCTGCCTGTATTGGCTATAATTCGTGTATTCGGAGGTGTGCCATGGAATTATGTTTTATCGAGCCTTTGTATAACATTGACGGCGGTGATTTTTGCAGGCTCTTTAAGTCTTTTATTTTCTATTTATAGTCGCCAGTCTCATTTTGTTATTGGCCGGATGTTTTCTGTCTTATTCATTCTTTATGCTGTGCCATTGATTGCTAACATAGTTCTACAGGGCTTTTTTCCCCGTTATAATAATCCATACTGGCTCATTTCCAGGCATGTACTATTTTTTATAAATCCGTTTATACAAATGCAGACAATAACAAACAACATGCTTTCACCTTCGGGGATAACCGGTACTGGGGTATGGATATGGCATTGTGCCGTAATGCTGGGCTTGTCTGCGATTGTGCTGGTGTTGTCTGGTTTTTGTGTTCGAAAAGCCGGCTTGAGGCAGGTCACGGGACAGGCAGGCTTGTTTTTAACCGGGAGAGAAAGAAAAATCGCGGACAAGAAACGACAATTAAACTACAGCACGGCACCAGCTCAGGGAAAAATCAGGGACATCAAGTGGCCGCCTGTTATTTGGAGAGAAATAGCAAATCCCCTGATAAAATCGAGACGCATTACTGTTATATTGAGTTTTATATTATCGGCGGCAGTTTTGGTCGTTGTTTATGGATTGTGTTTTTATTTCGATGTTCTGGGTGACAGGGAAACCCAGATAGGTTTCGTACTGACATATTTCTTTATCGGGCTGCTTCGTACAACAACATTTGCCTCGACCAGCATAACATCCGAAAAGGAAGCAAGAACATGGCCCATTCTTCTGGCCAGTCCATTAGCTGAAAAAGAAATAGCCTTTGGAAAAATCATCGGCTCCTGCCTTCGAGCCTGGTTATACTGGTTACTTTTTGCGGCTCACGTAGCAGTGTTTATCCTGGCGGGTATTATAAAAGCGGCGGTTCTTATTCCTTTAGTACTTTTAGTAGCAAGCAGTGCGTTGCTTGTTTCTGCTGTAGGTGTTATGTTCAGCTCTCTTTGCAAACGGAATTCGACATCAACATCCTTAAACGTTGTTGCATTTTTATTATTTATGATACCTGCATGTTGTACACCTTTATCGCTGGGAAGCCCGTTTTTTGCGGTATTATCGATTTTCGGTGTGTTTAGCGGATTTGGAGGAATGGCCAGTCCTTTTAGTAATTCGCCGTCTTCGCCTTTTTATCTTATAGTAATGTTGTTAATCTCACGATACTCGTTTATCATATTTGTTTTTGTATATTTACTGGCGACTTATGCCGCGTATGCGATTTCCACAAGCCATATACGCTGGAGAATTTTGTAAAGAATGGCAGAGGCTATAATGAAATATGTCTGGCGAATACTAAGTCCCTTGTGGCTGCTGGGACCGATTTTCGACAAGGAGCTGAGAGTTTCCAGCCGCAGACGTAGAAATTATGTTCTGCGTTTCACATATATTGCATTGCTTTCGACTATTTTATTCTTTTTCTGGGCAAATGTCGTTAAAACAAGCGGCTACAGCCTGTATCAGGCTTCGAGGATGGCCCGTGCAGGGCAGTCCATAATTTCCTTTATCGTCTGGTTTCAATTTTGTGCCACCCAGATAATAGCTGTAATTATGCTCAGCACTTCGATAAGCGACGAGATATATAATAAAACGCTCGGCTTATTGATGACTACACCGATAAATAGTTTTCAGATTGTAATGGGCAAGCTGCTCAGCAAGCTGCTTCAATTGATTTTACTTATGGTTATCAGTCTTCCCTTGTTAGCCGTTGTCCGTGTATTCGGCGGAGTTCCCTGGAATTACATTATCTCAAGTCTTTGTCTTACTCTTGTAACTGTCATTTTTATAGGCTCTCTTAGTCTGTTCTTTTCGATATTCTCTCAGAGGGCTTATGTTGTGATAATAGTGACGATTATCAATTTGATTGTAATTTTCGCAGTAATACCACTAATATCAATAGCAATTTTTGGACTGATGCACTGGAGTAAAGTAATAGTTGAAAAAACTTTTTTAGCTGTTATTCTCCAGCCGAATCCTTATGTGCAAATGTATATCAATATGGTTAAACTGTTGGAGCCGAATTCCGCAGGCCGCATTCCATTTTTTTCATGGCAGTTGAATTGCGGTATATTAGCAGCTGCTTCTTTATGTATTCTTTTATTTTCTACTATTCTTGTTCGCAGGATAGCATTGCGTCAGGCAACAGGGCAATTATTATTCTCACAACCAAAGAAAAGAAACAAGTGGGAGAAATATGGCGTTCCTTCCCGGGAGCCTTACATTAAAATAAGAACGGTCAAGGACCCGCCTGTAATTTGGAAAGAGTTGAGAATGCCTATGTTAGGCAGGCATAAAATATTCGCGTCAATATGTATTTTTCTTGTTTTGAGCCTGCTGTTTTTTATTTATTGGATGTGCGCCAGGGAAAGGGCATTGGATGACAGGGACATTCATACGCTGTTTGTCATTGCTTTTCTGATTTTGGGAATTATTTTTACTGTTATCCTTACTTCAACGGGAATTACTACCGAAAAGGAGGCCCGTTCCTGGCCTATACTGCTTACGACTACGCTGGATGACAGGCAGATTCTGTTTGGTAAATATGTCGGCACTCTAAGGCGATTGATGCCTGTCTGGATTCTTTTGCTTGCGCATGTTGTCATCTTCAGTCTTGGCGGGATTATTAATCCTTTAGCCGTCATTCAAATTACTATTTTAATAGCATGGATAGTGACATTTCTTTTTTGTACGGGAGTCTATTTCAGCTCACGCTTTAAGCATACTACGACTGCTGTTATTGTAAATTTTATTTTTGCCGCTGTGATCTGGATTTTCGTTCCATTGCTTCTTTTCGTATTGGACCAGTTTGTTCATATAACTGATTTAACAGGTTATGCAGAAGCTTATATGGATACTAATCCGTTTCTCCATGCAGTAGTGATAATCGGCGCCAACACCAATACATCAACCGGAAATTATGATTGGACCAGTTTTCATGCCAATCCCTTTATGTCAACAATTTGGATGCTTGCCTGCCTGGCAGGCTATACTTTACTGGGCCTGGTTTTTGCCTGGCGCGCTAAATGCAGGTTCAGGAAAAATATTTTTTAACAATAGAATCAAACTGATTTTATGACTGCTTCAATAATTAATCATATACGATATTATCTTGGCTTTTCCTGGCTGACGGGACCTGTTTTCGATAAGGAGCTGCGTGTATCGAGCCGGAAACGAAGGAATTACGTTCTTCGCTTTCTTTATATTTCATTGTTACTGACTATTCTATTTTTTGTATGGATTCAGGTAATTGATTATCGAGGCGCGAATGTCGTTCAGGTCTCTCGAATGGCACAGGCCGGGAAATACATAGTCACTTTTATCGTATGGTTCCAGTTTTGTGCCGCCCAGGTTATCGCTGTTATTATGCTTAGTAATTCGATTAGTGATGAGATATATCACAAGACACTCGGTATGTTAATGACTACACCTATAACAAGCTTACAGATAGTTATGGGCAAACTATTCAGCAAATTGTTACAACTGATTTTATTACTTGCTATCAGTATGCCTTTATTAGCAGTAGTCAGATTATTTGGAGGCGTTCCCTGGAAATTTGTTACATCAAGTTTATGTATCACGCTTTCGATGGTTATTTTTGTCAGCTCATTGAGTCTTTTCTATTCGATTTTCAGCCGCAGAGCATACGTAGTTATTATTAAAACCGTTCTAACTCTTTTAGCACTTTTTGCATTGTTACCTTTTTTAATTGCTACTGTTGTTTATATTGGGAGATTTTATTCAAGACTTTCAGAACAATTAATATTGTTCATCATTTATCAGCCAAATCCTTATATGACTTTATTTTTGAGCACTCTCTCTGCTGTGGAGCCAAGAGCCGGTGTTGGTATGGTGTACAATTCAGTTTATATTAATTGTGCTTTCCTTTTGGTTTTATCGTTAATACTTTTGATATTATCGATGATAATGGTTCGCCGGGTAGCACTTAGACAGGCAATAGGGCAATTGAATTTGTCACGGGAGAGAAAATCTATTATAAAATCATTGAAGAACTCTCAACAAGAAAGTAAATCTTCAATTATTAGAGTTTTTGGTTCACCTATTCTCTGGAAAGAGCTGATATTGCCTATACGTAAACGAGTTAAGAAGCTTCGTATTTTAGCTGTACTAATATTTCTTGGTTTGATTGGATATTCATACTGGTTTTTCTATCGAGTTCATGGCATAAATGAAGAAGTGGTTCATGTATTTTATACATTAATATTTATGGGATTAGGTACGCTTTTTACATTGGTTCTTTCGGCAACAACTATCACTTCAGAAAAGGAATCAAGCTCATGGCCTCTTCTATTGACATCAACTCTCGATGACAGGCAAATTATTTTTGGCAAATTCATAGGTGTTTTAAGCCGCTGTATGCCTGTTTGGATTCTTTTGCCTGGGCATGTTTTTTTCTTTTATTTTATGGGAATTATCCATCCTGCAGCTATACCACTGACTGTAATATTAGTAACATGGTATGTAATTTTACTTTGCAGCTCAGGTTTGTATTTCAGCTCTCTTTTCAAACGCACAACGACTGCTGTTATTATGAATTTTGTTTTTGCCTTGTTTATATGGGGAATTAATCCTTTAATATTTGGCATTTTATGTGAAATCGTAAAAGATTACGAGTCTTTTAAAGTATATGTTTCGATAAATCCTTTTATACAGGTTATTGTCATAATGATAAGCACTGTTGGCCGTAATATAAACCAGGGATTCGGAGGACTCGATTTCGATTGGCCTGCGGGTTATTTTAAATTTAATACAACATTGTGTATATTTGTCTTTTCATTTTGTGGGTATATGACACTTGCAATGCTTTTTCTTTGGCGTGCCAAGAAACGTCTGCGCCGTAAAATCTTCTAAAAATCCATATTATAATTATGTCTCGAATTTTACTTGAAAACGTTACAAAAAGATTTGACAGCGAAATTATCGCAGTCTCGGATTTCAGTCTCGAAATACAGGAAGGGTGTTTCATGGTGATAGTAGGTCCGAGCGGCTGCGGAAAAACCACTACCCTGCGGCTGATTGCGGGTCTTGAGCAAGCTACTTCAGGCAATATTTATATCGGGGATACTTTAGCTAATGATATCTCTGCGAAAGAACGCGATGTTGCAATGGTTTTCCAGAATTATATTTTATATCCTCATATGACGGCTTTTCAGAATATGGCTTTTGCATTAAAAATGCGCAAGTTTCCCCGAAAGCAGATAAAAGAACGTGTCAAAGAGACCGCCAAACTCCTCCGTATCGAAGATTTATTACACCGCAAGCCTCATGCGTTATCGGGAGGCCAAAGGCAGCGTGTTGCTTTAGGCAAAGCTATCGTTCGCAAGCCGTGTGCTTTTTTATTTGACGAGCCTTTAAGCAATCTTGATGCGAAAATGCGTTTGGTTATGCGGGCCGAGCTTAAAACGTTGCATCAGGAACTGAAAACTACAACTATTTACGTCACCCATGACCAGGTTGAAGCGATGACGCTTGGCGAGCAAATATGTGTTATGTATAACGGCGAAATTCAGCAAACCGGCAGACCAATGGAAATATATGAAAAGCCTGCAAATAAATTCGTAGCAGGTTTTTTCGGGACTCCCCCGATGAATTTTTTTAATGGCAAAATAGAAATAAACGGAGAAAAAATATGCTTTGTAATGCCTAATAATACTATCACTCTGCCTGCGTCATTAAGAGTCCGCCTTAATCATTATCATAAACAAGAAATGATTTTGGGTGTAAGGCCGGAAAATATCTCACAAAGTTCGTACTCTAATCAGCAGGAAAATGTAATCTCTGCAACGGTTGAGATTGTAGAGCCGTTGGGAAACAGGACTGATGTTTATCTTCGTAATTTAAGTGGTGAAAGGCTTATTCTCAGCACAGCTCCATATACTGAATTAAAAGCCGGTCATACTGTAAAAGTTCATATTGATATGAATAAGATTCACATATTCGAGCCTGGCCAAACAGGCAAAACTCTTGTAATAAGCAATAATTGACTCAAAAGCCGATATATTATAGAATTATACGACAAAGACAGTTAAATGGTGAAAATGAAAGGATGAATGATGCTTTTAAGAGGTGTGGTTCTCGCAGGGGGTACTGGTTCGAGGCTTATGCCTCTCACCAAGGTTACAAATAAACATCTTCTGCCGGTAGGGAAAAAACCCATGATTTATTATCCTATCGAGAAGCTGACTGCAATAGGTATCGAAGAGATCCTGATTGTGACCGGTATCGAGCACATGGGGGATGTTGTGAACCTTTTAGGCTCAGGCAAAAACTTCGGCTGCCGCTTTACATATAAAGTCCAGGACCAGGCAGGGGGTATCGCACAGGCGCTGGCTTTAGCGGAAAATTTCGCACGATGCCAGCCAATTGTGGTTATCCTCGGCGACAATATATTCGAGAATAACCTGAAAAGTTACGCTGACAAATTCGTCGCACAGGAAAAGGGCGCAAGAATCGTTTTAAAGCAGGTGGAAAGTCCCATGCGTTTTGGAGTTGCAGAAATAGTTGGTGACAAAGTTATAGGTATAGAAGAAAAACCGGAAAATCCGAAATCGGATTATGCCGTAACAGGTATATATTTCTATGATGGGTCTGTTTTCGATATTATACGAACGTTAAAACCATCCGACCGTGGTGAATATGAAATTACTCATGTTAATGAAGCATATATACAAAAAAACCAGCTTACCTTCGATATTCTCGATGGCTGGTGGACGGATGCAGGGACATTCGAGTCACTAAGTAAAGCAAATGAGCTGGTTATGGAAAATCCGCCGCAATAATACAGGAACAGGGACAGGAAGAGGAATAATGAATATTGCTGCGGAAACCGTATCTTTCGGGAGTGCTTAATGACGTTAAATGATTCAAAAATTGTAATTCTTGGCGGCAGGGGGATGCTCGGGACAGACCTGGCCAAAACATGCAGGCAGCGGAACCTTGATGTTCAGGCATTCGACCTGCCAGAATTTGATATTACGAATTTCAAGCAGCTTGAAAAAACAGTAAGCTCAGCGGATATAATAATAAATTGTGCTGCTTATACTAATGTTGACGGCGCTGAAAACGAAAAAGAATTAGCTTATAAGATTAATGCCGAGGCAGTTGGGAATCTGGGTGCAATTTCACGGGATAATGATATATGGATTTTGCATATCAGCACGGATTTTGTTTTTGACGGCAGGCAGGAAAAACCTTATCTCGAAACTGACCCTGCGAATCCAATAAACGAGTACGGCAGAACGAAACTTGCCGGAGAGCATCTGCTTGCTCAAAGCGGCTGTGATTATTGTATAATGCGTGTGGAATGGACTTACGGCTCAGCAGGCAATAATTTCGTATCGAAGCTAATCCGGCGCGCGAGAACTAATGAAATAGTTAAAGTAGTCGATGACCAAACAGGCTCACCAACTGCAACGACACAAGTCTCGAAAGCAATTTGCAAGCTGATTGAGAAAAAACCGGTCGGATTGTTTCATTTCGCGAATTCGGGCTATGTAAGCAGGTATGAAATGGCGGGATTTATATTTGACAATCTGCTGATGAATGTTAATCTTGTGCCATGTAAAACGGGCGATTATGTCCTTCCGGCTGCGAGGCCGCTGAACAGCCGCTTTAATTGCAGTAAAATTGCAGAGCTGCTCGATGAGCAGATTGAGCCATGGCAAACTGTTTTGGAAAGATATTTGAATAGTTTATGAAGAAGATTCTTGTTACAGGCGGTGCGGGATTCATCGGAAGCAATTTTGTGCGAATGGTGCTTTCGGAATACCATGATTGTTTTATTGTTAATCTCGACAAACTTACTTATGCCGGAAATCTTGAAAATCTTTCAGGTTTTTTGGAAAACAAGAATCACAAATTCATAAAAGGTGATATATGCGATGGAGAATTAATAGGGAAAGTAATCGATGAATACAAGATAGAAGCGATAATTAATTTCGCAGCGGAAACTCACGTTGACCGTGCAATTACCGGGCCAAAGATTTTTATCGAGACAAATATCGCGGGTACCCTGACACTTCTTGAAGCTGCTCGCGATAAAAAGCTGGGACGTTTTATTCAAATATCGACCGATGAGGTGTATGGCGAGCTTGGTCCCGATGGAAAATTCACAGAGCAAACACCGCTCAGTCCGAATTCACCATATTCAGCCAGCAAGGCGGCGGCAGACCATCTGGTCGGGGCTTTCGGACATACCTGGGGAGTAAAATACAACATCACACGATGCTCGAACAATTATGGCGAATATCAGTTTCCTGAAAAAATGATTCCCTTGATGATAAATAACGCGCTCAATGACAAGCAGCTTCCTGTATATGGCGATGGTTTGAATGTAAGGGACTGGCTCTATGTCTATGACCATTGTACTGCGATATGGCAGGTTCTTGAAAAAGCGTCACCTGGTGAGATTTATAATATCGGCGGCTGCAACGAAAAAACAAACCTGGAAGTGGTTGGGCTTATTCTCAATCGGCTGAACAAACCTGAATCGCTGATTAAACATGTTACAGACAGACCGGGACATGACAGGAGATATGCGATTGATGCGAGCAGGATTATGAACGAGCTTGGCTGGAAACCATCTGTAAAATTCGAGGAGGGCATAAATAAAACCATCGACTGGTATATACAAAACCAGGACTGGCTTAAAAATGTTGTTTCCGGTGACTATCAGAGATATTACGAATCGATGTATAAGAACCGTTGATAATTGGGGAGATATAATAAATGCCGAATCTGGTTAAAGGCAGGGTTACTATATGTGTTGTGAATTACAAAACGTTACTATTTACTATGCTGTGTTTGCGCTGTATTAGAAAATTTACTCGATACCCATCCGATGTCATTGTAATTGATAATGATTCACGGGATGATTCTCTGAAATATTTGAAGTCTCTTGGCTGGATTAAATTAGTCGAGCGCAGTACTGAACCTGGCAAATCACAAGGAGGCTATAACCACGCCGCAAGTCTCGATCTCGGTCTTCAAAATTGCTCGACTGAATTTTTTGTCACGTTGCACTCTGATACGCTTATACATAAAGACAACTGGCTCGGTGATTTGGTCGGCTATTTTAATAATGATGAAAATATTGCATGTGTGGGATCCGGAAAAATAGAATTAAAGCCCGAATCATTAATATTACTGAAAAAAATACTGGATTACAGTACTTTAAAATATAAGTTATTTCCAAAAACGTATAGAACGGATAAATATCGTTATTATAATCGAACAATATGCTGTTTATACAGAACAGAGATATTATTAAAAGAAAAACTTTCTTTTCTTATGGACTACTATAATGGATTGACAGTTGGTAAAAAGCTTTATTTCGAGCTTGTCGACCGCGGCTATAAAACTGTCGAATTGCCTCCTTCGGTGATGGGAAAGTATGTTTATCATGTCGGACATGGTACACAAATAATCAATCCGGGGCAGTTTGCAATACGGGAGAAAACAATAAGAAAGGGAAAACGAATTGCTTCAAAAATAACAGCTTCGGATTTATACCGGGATATTTACGCTGATAATTCACTTGATAAATGACATGAGTAATATGATAAGCAATATTGTCTTCACAAAAAATCGACCCTTGCAGCTCGATGCGTATCTGGAGAGTTTATATAAATACTTTCCATCGAAAGTAATCCAAACGTATATTATTTATAAGGAAGAGCTTTTCGCTAAAGAATACGAGCAGCTTTTCGGAAAATACAAAGAGTGTATCGTTATAAAAGAATCTGATTTCCACAGTGATTTTATGCGGACACTGGAACAAGCCGGCACAAAATACATCCTGTTTGGCATAGATGACGTTGTCTATTTCGATTCGGTTAATTTGGAAGTTATAGAAGATATTTTCGAGCAGCAAGGCGAAAATATATTTGGTTTTACCTTGAGATTCAGCCCTGAATCGCTAAAAGGGGGCGGGGACATAATTGAAGAACATTCTGCGGCGGGGGAGAAGGTCTTCAGCGTAAACTGGAAAAACGGTCGGATGCCGCTTACAAGATACCCTTTCGAGCTATGCTGCACAATTTATTCGACCAGGCTGGTAAAGAAAATAATCTATGGTTCGATGAATAATAATCCATTCGCAAAAAGGTTCTTTAGTCCGTCATCCGCTTTTATAAGGTTTTTGTCGATAATCGGCCGGAAAAGGTCGACATTAAAACGGTTTGGATATTTTTTCAGTCCCAACACCCTCGAGTCCTGGCCATGCCGCTGGTGTCGGAACAATAATAAACAGCTTCCGGATTATATTTACTTCCAGAAGCTATGCGCCAGTGCTATACAGGTAAATATGGTTAATACCTCCACTGGTAATGAACATCATGGAGTTGATGAGCACACAGTCGAATCTCTTAATAATAAATATAAAGAAGGTTACAGGCTTGATATAAATTATATTTCTGAGAATAAGCCAAACGCAACGCATTGCGGTAAGGAGCACGTAGTATTCAGGAAACAATGATAAAGATTAACGATAACGTGTATTGATTGTATGAGGCTATATTGAAAATAAAAACTTCAATGAATATTTGTATAAAAAAATACCAGCCAATCGCAATTTATTAATAGCCTTTCTCTGTCTTTTTGGAGACATGAAAATCAATGAAATAAGAAGAATTATTAAAGAGGAAAATATATTTTCAATTTCTTTCAAAATCACCAAAGGTTTAAACAGAAGGCCGAATAACCCTGTTTGAAGCTTGCCCTTGTGTTTTTTCAGGAAAATAAATAGACTTTCATACATCATCATATGTTTCGCCCAGGAAACCTGGTCTGAGGATTTTCCTCCTGAATGTATAATTTTAGCAGCCGGAACATATAATAGTTTCCATCCTGCTTCTCTTATCCGAAGAAATAAATCTATATCTTCATAATACATGAAAAATGCCTCATCCATCAGACCTATTTCCTTCATTACAGAGCTGCGCACCATAACGGCTGCCCCGGAAAGCTGCTCCATCTCTGCCTGTTTTTCATAATCAAAATCAATGTGTTTCAGGCTTTTGTAATGACCGCGAAAAATACCCAGTGACCTGAATATCGTTTTACCATACAGCAAAGCCCTGAAGGTGGGAACTGAGCCTACGGCAATCTGGTTGGTTCCGTCCGGGTTAAATAATCTTGGGCCGCAGGCTCCTGCATCTTCGTATTTATCCAGTGCATCAGCAAGAGCATCTATGGAATTTTTACAAATTATTGTGTCAGGATTAAGAAGCAGAAGATATTGACCGCTCGCCTTTTTTATACCTAAATTATTAGCCGCGGAGAATCCCGAGTTAGTTTTATTTTCAATAATTATGACATCTTTATAATTATTTTCGACAGTTGTAACTGTATCATCAGTGCTTGCATTATCTACGATAATGATCTCATATTTCCCGGAAGGCGGATTCTTATATATAGAATCGAGACATTTTACTAAATCATCTTTTACATTCCAGCTTACTATGATTATTGATATTTTCATAATTTTTGATATTTAACAAGAGTTTTACAAAAATTAAGTTCTAAATATATTTTTGACTATCATCCAATGCAGCTAATACTACCTGGTCCATATCAAGATATTTGAATTGTGCCAATCGACCGCCTAAAATTAAGTTTTTCTCTTTACCGGCTTCCTGCTCATATTTATTGTACAATTTATTATTAGAATCCGTATTGACGGGATAATACGGAATTTTGTTTTTATCATACGTGTCGGGGTATTCCCATGTCACGACAGTATTTTCGTTTTGGACTAGCTCAAAATGTTTGTGTTCGATAACACGTGTGTATGGAACAGCTTCATCCGTATAATTGATTACGGCATTTCCCTGGTAGTCGCCTTTTAGTATTTTATTTTCAAATCTTAAGCTTCGATACTCCAGCTCGCCATATTTATAATCGAAATATTCGTCCGGTTTACCTGTATATATAATATTATTTGCAAGAGAATCCCAATGGCTCTTTTTTTCAAAATAGTCTGTTTCCAACCTGATTTCTATTCCTTTGAGCATATTCTGAAACATTCTGGTATAGCCTCCGACAGGAATTCCCTGATACCTGTGTGAGTAGTAGTTGTCATCGAAAGTTAGTCGTATGGGCAGTCTTTTGATAATATTGGCAGGAAGCTCGTTCGGGGATTTACCCCATTGTTTTCTCGTGTATCCTTTTATGAAAATCTCGTATATTTGTTTTCCGACACGTGAAATTGCCCATTCCTCCATATTTTTAGGATTGCTGTTGGGAACAATTGAGTCTTTCAGTTTTTTTTCAGCCTGCCCTGGTGTTTGCACCTGCCATAGTTGATGTAAAGTCATTAAATTAATTGGAAAAGAATAGAGCTTGTCCTTATAAAATACCTTTGGCCTGTTTACAAAATTATTTAATTCGGCGAAACGATTCACGTAATCCCAGACTATTTTATTATCTGTGTGAAAAATATGAGGTCCGTACTTATGGATATTTATATTTTGATATTCTTCTGTGTAGCAATTTCCCCCGATATGACTTCTTTTTTCAATAACCAGGACTTTTTTTTGTGCGTTGGCCAATTGTCTTGCAAATACAATTCCGTATAAGCCGCAGCCAACTACCAAAAAGTCATAACGTTTCATAATTGATAAGGTTCTTGTAAGGATGTGAGTATATTTAAATAATATTTATGACGATGAAAAATATTAACAATATTGCTATAAAGATTAATATTATAGAAAGGTTTTTTATTCGTTTTTGTAAAGACCGTATCTTTTTGTTCAGCCTGTTGACCTGGTATTCGGCGGGGTGCTCGATATTGTGGTTAAGTGCGACCAGCTCGTTATCAATGACATATTTATATTCCGATTCCTTTTTTATTCTTAAATCAACGGGGTATTTTCCATGAGTATGAATAAGGTCAGGAATGATTACAGGCTTGAAATTTTTGTTTATTAAGTACGATAGCAGCCATTGCTGTTTGGCGTTTGACATAAATATGTTTTTAAATTCAGCCCAGTGTTTATTATACAAATCATATAATTGTGCATAAGTTTTATATTTCGCGATAATCACACCGGTATTATAAGTAGGGAGAGCAGCAATTTCAGGGTATTTATTTTCTATTTCATCAATTGATAAGGCTGGTTTGAGTCTCCCTGCCTCTTCGATTAAAAAGTCCGAATCGCTTCTGTTATAATTTACACCTATTCCATTCTCACCTATACCCCGGAAAAAAAGGATTTCATCTGCACGAAATGGCCTTTGCAGCTTGATATCGGCATCAGTAAATATTATTATGTCTTCTTCTGATATGAAATTTAAGACCGATAGAAAAGCCCCGTGCTGCAGGCAGTGATTGGGATTGGGTGATCTTACCTGCTCCGAGTTCAGGCGGACAAATTTAACAGCATTATATTTTTCGCGTTCTTTCTGATTAACATCGAAATCAAGGGAAACAAGAATATTCTGAACATTGGAGCCGGCATTGATAGTCTTAATATACCTTTCCGCCTGCGGCCAGAAAGGTTCATTAGTTCCTGTTACTAAATATATTCCTTCTTCACGCATTAAAAAATCCTTTTAGAAAAACGCGGTAAGTGAGACATTTTTTTGTATCACCTTACAAATATATCCCAGTATAATACGATTTTTGCTTTAAGTCAAAATGTTATACGAAGGTATTTTTTTACTTACGTTTGTTTATATTGATGTATTTTCAGAGACAAATCAATGACAAAGGCTAAAAGGATTTTTGTAATAGGGGATTTTAAGGATGAATCCCCGAAGTCGGTTTTTATAGAGGAACGCAGATTAGCAAAATATCTCGTACGTATCGGTAATGATATTCAGGTTTTCAGCTATCGAAATATTATGATGCAGTGCAGTCCCTTTCCGGGCAAGCGTATAGCTATGTACCTTGCAAAATCCAAAGCTGATTTGCTGTTAGCCGAGCAAATAAGGTATTATTGTCCGAGTGTTGTGTTATTTCTGAGCATTAAATATATCAGTCCCAAGACAGTTCATCTGGCACGAGAAGCGGCACCAAAAGGAGCTGTTTTTATTGGTAAAGACGGCGACCCTTACCCGGAAACAAAACCTGAACGGGTAGCAGTCGGAAAAGAGATGGACATAATGATAATGCCGAGCGGGGGAAAATTTCTCAAAACGTATAAGGATGCCGGAGTTCCGTGCTGTGCATTTTTGCCTTTTACATGTGACCCGGACATACAGCACCCATACAAGGTTGATGATAAATGGAAAACTGATATTGTATTTCTTGGTTCGGCTTCACACAGCAAGCTCCAAATGGAAGAGGACAGGTATAATATTGTAAAAAGACTGTCAGAAATACCTAATGCCAGGATTTATGGATGCTTCGGGAATCCTAAAACTAAAGGGCTTGAAAGCTTTTTTGCCATAAGCGGTGCGAAAATCGGTTTAAGCATAAATATTGCAAACGATGTAAAGTTTTACCATTCGGACAGGTTTATAAACAATCCCGCCTGTGGTGCTTTTAATCTTGCGAAAAGAGCACCCGGCTATGAGCTGCTGTTTGAGGATGGCGTTGAAGTGAAGTATTTCGATTGTGCGGACGAATTTTTTGAGCTGACTGAATATTATCTAAAACACGATCGGGAACGTGAGATTATAGCTCAGGCCGGCATGGAAAAAGCTCATAGTGAATTTCATACAGAGAAAATTGTTAAATATTTAGTTGATCTCATTGAAACAGGAACATATAAAGCCCCGTGGGCGGAAATTTTCTAAAAAAGGAAATAATGAATATTATTGCAATAATTAGTAATACGGAACGAGCCTCTTACACACAAAAAATAGTGGTAAATCCTGACTTTTTGCCTTTAAAGGATTTTTTACATTGCTCGTAAAGCTGCCTTTTCTCAATTTTGCAAAAGTTCAATTAATAAAATATACTAATACCTTTAAATGACAGAAGGAACAATTTATGCCTAAAGTCAGCATTTGTATTCCAACTTACAATCGCAAGGATTTTCTTAAAGAAACAATAGATAGCATTTTCTCCCAGACTTATAAGGATTATGAAATAATTATAGTCGATGACGGCTCAACAGACGGTACTGAAGAAATGATTAAGAATTATGATTTCCCGATTATTTATCAATGGCAATCCAACAGAGGCGATGCCTTTTCTCGCAATAAGTTAATTGATCTTGCGAATGGAAAGTATATATCGTTTGTTGACTCGGATGATTTACTGGTACCTGATGCTCTCGAGAGAATGATTCAGGTTATGGACAAAGAAAAAGAAACTGTGATAGTCTATGGCGCTTATTACAGGACAGATGAGAAGGGTAAGATATGCGGCAGATGTAAAAGGAAGCTTTACAGTGGAAACATTACAAAGTATTTATTTCAAACAATCCTTGTACATGTCACCGGCTCAATGTTTCCGGCACAAATATTAAAAGAATCACCTCGATTCGATAGCTCGCTGCATGTTTGCTCTGACTATGCTCTTTGGCTGTATCTTTCGACAAAGTATAAATTTATTGCCCTGCCCGATCCTACGTACTTAAGACGCAGACACTCTACAAACCTTTCAAAGAATACTTTCGAGAATTGTCTCACTGAATATCAGGTTGTTAACAGGTTCTACAATGAAATGGGAGGCAGGGATTATATTCCTGAAAAAATTGCTAAAAAGGTATTGAGCAAAAAAAAATACAGGGCCGGCCGTTACGCTTTGAAAGAAGGCCTGTACGAAAAGGCATACGAGTTGCTCGGGCAGTCTTTTCTTAAAAAACCGAATCTGAAATCCCTGATGTATTTAGTAAAAGCAAAAATCCTCAAAAGTATGACAGGTAATGAAAAAAAGAAATGTTATTAAAGCAAAAACAAGTTACTTTTGGAATTATTTTACCCTATATTTGGATGTTTGTGTTTGTATGCCTGATTATGATATCATTTGTAAGCAGTAAAATCAGTTCGGTTATAGCCGCAGAAAATTTAATCATGCTTACTTATTTATTTTCACCGATTATTTTTATAATTGGTATTATCATTTCTTTGATAACATTATTTAAATCAGGTGTGAGCAAAAATATTTTGGTTTCTATTATTCTAAATTTAATATTGTTAATCATTTGGTTTATTTTCAGGAAATCCTTTTATATTGAATTGAATATAATTAGTTAGATTTTGGCACGATGAAAAAAACAAATAATAAACATTCAATACTTATTCAAAGACTGATTGTATTATTTATAATACTTTGCGGAGCGGGATATTACTATTTTCATTTTATAGTAAATGCAAATTTGAGGGCAGTGGTTCCCGGTAAAATATATCGTTCTGCTCAGCCTTCGGAGACTCAGTTAAGAAAATGGGTAAAAAAATACGGGATAAAAACTGTCATAAACCTGCGTGCTAAAAAACCTAAAGATTTTGAAAAAGAAAAAATCATCGCAGATCAATTGGGAATGAAACTCATGTGCATTGATTTAAGCGGAAAAAGACTTATTACATGCCCTGAATTACTGGAGCTGGTTGAAGCATTGGAGACGGCACAAACACCTGTGCTTTTGCACTGTAAATCAGGTATCGATAGAGCAGGTTTTGCAAGTGCGCTTGCGGCTTTTGCTATCGGTCATGTGGATTTCGATATTGCTAAATGGCAGGCATATGTGCCTCCGGGACCATGGAAAAGAAAGGATTTCAGCAATACCAGGGGGGATTATATCCATGACTACGCTCATATCAGCGACGCATTGAAATTGTATGAAGATTATTGCAAGCGAGAGAATCTTGATAGGAATGACTGGCAGCAATTTATAAAGTGGGCGATTGAGCTTCCACCGATGGAAGAAGCGAATATTGAGTATAAACCTGTTTATAGTTATTTCCCGTTCATGGGTAATAATAAACATTTTTTCCCGATTTACACACTTCTTAAAAACACCTGTGTTCAGTTTTCGGCAGAGATTGTGATAATTGTTTTGCTGATTTATTACACGAAGTTCTGTCTTAAAGCTGCGGGTAAATAGTAATTGAACTTTTGTAAAACTCTTATAGTAATTCAGAATAATATGCAGCATGGATTTTCCAGCCTGTGCAAAACACGGCCAGGATAGCCGTGTTGCTGTTTAATCCGGCTTATGGAAACGTTCGAGGTCTTTTGCCCTTTTAAGTGTATAAAACATTCTGAATTTATGAGCTTTCATCGAGTCGAAGTCTGTCAGGACGGGACCATTTTTTGTAATCAGTATATTCGAGTGTTTTAAGTCGCCGTGTGTTATGAGAAAATCTCCCATTTTATTAATAAGTTTTTCAACCTGGTTTTTAATTGAAATACGCTGGTTTTCGGAAATGCTTTTGTCGTTAAGAAAATTATAAAGATTTGGTCCATCAGCATACTCAGACACATAATACGAGCTCCATACGATAAATCCGCTGCGTTTTTCAATAAAAGCCAGGGGTTTCGGCGCAGGTATTCCCAGCATTATCAATCTTTGAGCGTGCAGCCATACACGAATTGCACGTGATTTTATTATAGTGTGTCGCAGTGAATGAATAAAACCCTTGTGATTATAGCGTTTAATCACTATATTTTTTTTATTCCATGTTAAATGAGAAACGAAGCAGGTATTGCCGTTTTTAAGAATGTGCCCCTTTGTCATTAAGCTGTCGATTTCGTTTATAAAGCCGGGAGCTTCAGCCTCTGTGCATAAAGATTTGTTAAATACGCCTGAAAAATTAGGAGTTTTAATTTGCAAAAAGCGTTTGCTTGTCCGCAGGCATTTTTTTAGTCCGTGCCTGATTCCTCTTTTTATCTGCAAACTAATTTGCTTTTGTATTAATCGCTCGTCAGGAGTTAGAAATTGCCGGCCGCGAGCCTGGAAATATTCTCTGCATAATATTTTTTTTGATTCGATATCATCATGGTTTAGGCACAGAAGCAGCATTGCTAAATTCGAAATGCTTTTCTTTTGAGGAACCGGATGTTTGAAAAATTGCATTTGACCGGGATCAAGCGTGTATATTTTCCCTTCAGAAAGTATGAAATTTTCCAAATGGAAATCCTTCTGCAAAACACCTGATTTATGCTGTAATGCCATCTCCCTGCAAATCATCGAGAGAAGATGGAGTTTCTTCTGTGAATCCTGGTAATTATTAAAAATTTCCAGTGCAGTTGACGAATATGTGATTTTTTTCTCAACAACGGCCCAATCGCCTTTTTCGGTTTGTCCGAAAAATAAAGGTTCAGGTATATTTATTTTCCTGTGAGAAAGCGCAGTCAGACCTTTCCATTCTCTTTTCACATGACGTTTGGCGCTTAATTTATGAGTAAATATTTTTACTATTACATTTCTATTGTTCCATGTGGCATCGAAGACTTCCCGCCTTCCGGGAACCGAGCGTAAAAGGGCACAGCATCTTATTGATTCGTTCCTTTTTTCCGGATAACTGCAATTTATTGAAAGTTGGAATGGCAACTCGCTCATATTTCTCTTTTTTTGGTTACTGTTTTATTACGGTCTCTTTATGAACGATGCCCGATAATCGAAATACCCAGTTTATTGGCGAGCTTTATCGTATCAGGCTTGTCTATTATGATGGTTTTTTCGGCTTCAATGACAAGGCATTTTGCCTTGTTTTGCGAGAGGCTGTTAATCGTGTCCGGCCCAACGCATGGCACGTCAAATCTCATATCCTGCTGAGGTTTGGAGACCTTAAATAGCGTCCAGCCTCCTGATTTACAATATATGCCGGCTCGTTCAATCATAGCGGCTGTTCCTTCGATTGCCTCGACTGCGATGACTTCTTTTTCTTTAACTGCGATTGCCTGCCCAATGTCCAACTCACCGAGCTTTTTAGCCATGTTCCAGCCGAATTCAATCTCACTTTGCGACAATGGATTTTGTGATACATCCGTCATTATACCCAAAGTAGCCAAATGCTCCTTGCAATACATAGTCGAATCCTCCAGGATTATCCCTGCTGTTTCTAACTCATCTGCCAAAGCTTTTAAAAGGGAATCGTTGAGTTTTGTTTTATCCCGCAGACGCCAGTAATATATTCGAAAAGCTCTCCAGTCAGGTAAATAGCGAAAGATTCGCCAGGGAGTAAAGAGCTTGCCCTTTTGAACTCTGCCAACCATGATAGTTTTTGTGACGCCATGTTTTTTTAGTTTTCTTATCCACGAGCCTGGCCTTGCAACAGCCGCGTTACGAAAAACATCAACTTGCTCGGCTAAACTGCTTTCGACTGCACCTGTCAGGCCGACACATATTACTTTTAAGCCTGCGTTTTTCGCTCCTTCGGCGATAAGAAAAGGTAATCTGCCTGAGCCGGCAATTAAGCCGAGAACTGCTTCTTTAACGAAGTTGCTGTCCTTTTTATCCAAAGAAATGCCTCGTTCGATATACTGAATTACGGCTCATTATTTTGCTCGGTGTTCTGATCATAATCAGATTCCAGCAGCAGGGAAATTCGTTCAATCCGATTCTGCAGCTCCCGGATATGCTGCCGCATATCAGGAAGACTTTGAATCATGCTGTACGCACGACGAGCCGTTTCGGCTTCTATTGCAGGGGCGCCCATTACTACTTTATTGTCGGGGATATTGTTAATAACACCTGCCTGAGCTCCGATTGTAACATTATCCCCGATATTTATGTGACCGACTATACCGACCTGGCCTCCGATGATGCAATTATTTCCAATTGTAGTGGAGCCGGCAACTCCAACCTGGGCGACAAGCAGGCAATATTGCCCGATTTTGGCGCCATGACCTATAGTAATAAGATCGCCTAACTTGCTGCCCTGACCTATGACAGTATCGCTCAGGGTTCCGCGTTCGATTCCGCAGCATACACCGATTTCAACGTCATCTTCAATAATAACGATACCTTTCTGTGGGATTTTATAATGCATACCTTTATGAGTGGCGTAGCTGAATCCGTCCTCACCAATCGTTGTATTGGAATTGATAATAACTCGATTGCCAATCTTACAGCCTTCGTATATTGTTACATTAGAATATATTATACTGTCATTACCGATTTGAACGTTCTGGCCTATGAATGTGCCCGGGTAAAGTATGCACCCATCCTTGATTTTAGCTCCGTCAGATATTGTCACAAATTCGCTAATATGACAATCAGCGCCGATTTTGGCAGTATCAGCTATGGATGCTCGAGTGCTTATACCTGCTTTTTTGTGTTTTCTATGACCGTGAAGCAATACCATTATCTGCATAAAGGCATAGTAAGGGTCATCAGCGATTAAAAATGATACGGAAGCGGTTGGAGTTTCCCTGCCCACAATCACTGCGCTTGCTTTTGTCGTCCATAACTGCTTTTCGTATTTGCGGTTGGCCAGGAAACTTATATCGCCGTTACCTGCTCGTCCAAGTGTCGAGGCGGACCTTATTATAACATCCGGATCGCCGCTTACTTTTCCACCAACATATTCTGCTAACTCACCCAGGGTTTTTTCCTGCATTGAAATACCTTTATGAAAAAACTTCAAACCAAGCTCGACAGCTTTTCGGATAAGCTGCGAATACACATAAAACGGCATTATATCAGTAAATACTAACGCCGGTCAACAATTCAATACGAGGTTCTTAAGTATTTCAGACGATGCAATGTAATATATCAGTTAATAAAACCTTCGTGATATCCTCTCGTAATTTTATAGAGGGTTTCTCTGAGAAATCTATATCGTTTTCAGTGAAAACTCTTACCTTTGGACCTACCGGCTTATACACGGCAGGATTTGTCGGCCCAAAAACAACAAATGTATTTATTCCCATAGCTGCTGCTAAATGTGTGATTCCGCTGTCATTTCCTATAAAGGCGTCTGTACAGGTCAGGATTTTTAATACTTCTGTCAAAGGCAATTCCGCCAGGCATTTTGTTGCATTCGTCATGTTTTGGATAGTTTCGTTACTGAATCTTTCAAGCTCGGCCGGTCCCAGCAGGAATACTACCTGTGTATTTCTCGAACGAAGCTCGCTCACAATGGATAAATAGTTTTCAACGTGCCAGCATTTGTTTAGCGCACCGCCGCCCGGCTGAATAACCACAAGTTTTTTTTGAGGCTCAAGGCCGAATTCCCATAACAGGTCTTTGCCTTTGGTAATATCTGTTTTTGTAGGTTTGATTTGACAGTCCATGTTCAAAATCCCCGGCGCTTCCAGCGATATCCCGCATTGACTGCTAAATTGCCGTATAAAAGAGTCGGTAATATGTTCCGCAGGCTCTTCGCAGGATTGTGATGATAAAGTTATAACCTCCGAGTTATGACTGCAGTTTGATGTAAATATAAGGTTTTTCTCGAAGTTGCCGTCCGGCTCACCTAAAAAAGTAATAATCCATGAATATTCAGAAAAAGTTTTTATAAGTGGATCTCTGTCGGCAAGAGTAAAATCTTTTGAGTCTATAAACAACCTGTGTAAATCAATCGAATCTATCGAGCTTATGCCGTCAATACATGTTCTGCCAGGGAAAATACCGATATACTCTGTATGCCCAAGAAAATCCAGACCGCCTAAATTAAGTGCGTTTTTCATAAAAGAAGCTAAAGGCAGAGTCAATATGCAATCGCCGATGGCTCCGGGCTGGATTATCAAAGCACGCTTTGTTTTAAGCTCGGCTTTAATGCTTTCAGCCATTAATAAATCCAAAATATTGCTTTCAGTCTGCACTTTTTATAAACTTCTTTCTATAGCCTCAATTTGCTTCTGGCTTACCTCTACTCCTAATTCCTGGGCGATTTTTATGTGCTTCCATGCCTGGTCGTATTTCTTCAAATTATAAAAACAGACAGCCAGCCCGTAATGAGCATCTCCTATTTTCGGGTCAATTTCAATTGTTTTTTGATATGCGTCTGCCGCCTGCTTATAATCTTTGAGGTTGGAGTAAGCTGCACCAAGATTATAGTAAATAGTTGCTTCATTGCCCTGTTTTTTAACAGCTTTTTTATACAATTCAATTGCTGCGGCATATTTCTCCTGCTGAAAATACACGTTCCCCAAATTTACCATCGCGGCATAATTGTCAGGCTGGATGGATAAAAGCTTTTGATAAGCCGCAATTTCTTCGTCAACCTTATCCATTTTATTGTAACAAATAGCTATACCGTAATAGGATTCCGCAAGATTGGGTTTAATTTTCAAAGCCTTTTGATAAGAAGTTATAGCTTCGTTATAATTTTCCATCTTAAAATATACTTCGCCCATCTGGTTATAGGCATTTGTATTTTCAGGCTCGAGAAAAACTGCATCTTTTAATCTTAATATTGCAAGCGAGTACCTTTGTTGTGCACAATATGCGATAGCGAGATTGCGATAAGCATCCACGAAATTCGGGTCAAGCTTTATCGCTTCCAGATATTCCGAAACTGCAATGGTCGTTATTCCGTTATCAGAATATGCGTTTCCGAGATTATTATGTGTTTTAGCATCACTCGGATTGATTTTCAAAGCGGCCATGTACTCATTTATAGCATTAGTAACCTGTCCTTTCCTGAGGTAAATATTTCCCAAATTTGCACGGGCTTCTGATAAAGTGGGATTAATCTCGATAGCTTTTTTTAAAACTGAAAAGGCGGATTCGAAATTACCTACATCGCTGTAGCTGTTGCCGAGATTATTTAAAAAACATCCCAAAGTTTGAAGCTTGTTCAAATTTTTCATATAGATATTATTATTTTTATCCTTAGGAACCTTAAATCTTTCCATGTATTGCTCGTCCGTAGCGGTGCCGCCTTTGCTGGTGGTTTCAATATTGAATTTTGTTCTTCCGTCGTCGTACCTTACAAAAAAATGCCCGGGCACAACAACACCATATAAATCGATACCCAGGCGCTCTCCTATGGATAAATATAAAATAGATAAGCTGAGACAATACCCGCGTTTTTTATCCAATACTGTATGAAGAAACAGGCTGTTAGGGTCGTTCGCTTCGGAAAGAGACTCGAATCCAAGCTCATCGAACAGATATTTGTTTATTTCAGGGATTGCCCTGTAATTTGCAGGAATTTTATCTTTGTTGAGCCTGTCGAGAATCTCCCTTGCCATATCATCCAGCATTGCGAGGTATTTCCGGCCATATACCATATCGCTCCAGTTCTCCGAAACTATCAAAGCGGCAGTCGCCAAATCAATTTCGTTTTCGCGGAGTCTAAGAACCTGGTCGAGCGACCTTGCATACAGACCTGCTTTACCATCGTTGGCGAGAGACTTTTCGCGGCGTGCTGAAGCAGGCGAGGAAAATAAAAATATCAATATTATTATTGAAAAACTCTTTTTCATCCGAATCTTTCAGATATATTTTATTTCTTTCTTATACTTTTGTAATAATATGATATAGAAAAACAATAAACATTTACAGCAATTAATAATAACAATTTTCTGGCTGTCGGGCAAGCAAAGATTTATAAAATACTGCCTCATAGGAAGGAATTACTCTTCGTGCTACTATCCGTAAACTTTTTGTTTTTTTTTGAAAACGATGTTTATAACTTATTTGTGTTTGTGGTTTGTTTGGCCGGGTAAATTTTTAAAAATAGAAGGGCGGTTTTTACGCCGCCCTTTCACTTATGTTGGCAAAATACAACTTTCTAAACGACTTATTTTTTAATTGTCTTTGGCCTCGAATTCGGCGTCAATTACGTCGTCGCCGCCTTTTCTTTTAACGTCACTTTCCGGCGGCGGCGGTGGCGGAGTCTGCGATGCCTGTGCACCTGAAGCTGCCTGCTTTTTGGCTGCTTCCTCGTAAAGGACTTTTCCAAGCTCCTGGCTTACAGTGCCAAGATTTTCGATTGCCTTCTTTATAGCATCTCCTTCATCGCCTTTTATCGCTTCCCTGAGGTTATTGACGGCGTTTTCTATCTTGCCTCGTACGTCGGCTGAGACTTTCTCGCCATGCTCTTTGAGTGTTTTTTCAGTAGAGTAAATCAACTGGTCAGCCTGGTTCTTAAGGTCAACGACCTCGCGTTTCTTTTTATCTTCTGCGGCGTGACTTTCAGCTTCTTTTGTCATCCTGCCAATCTCGTCCTCGCTTAATCCTGAGCTGGATTTTATCTGGATTGACTGCTGTTTGCCTGTACCGAGGTCTTTGGCCGAGACATTCAGGATGCCGTTGGCATCAATATCGAAAGCGACCTCGATTTGCGGTATGCCGCGGGGAGCCGGTGGGATGTCTGCAAGCTGGAACCTGCCGAGCGTTCGATTATCACGCGCGAATTCTCTCTCACCCTGTAATACGTGAATATCGACCGTAGTCTGGCTGTCTGCTGCTGTCGAGAAGACTTCCTTCTTGCTTGTCGGAATCGTTGTGTTGCGGTCGATTAATCTTGTCATTACGCCTCCGAGCGTCTCTACACCAAGTGACAGGGGAGTGACATCCAGCAGAAGTATGTCCTTTACACCTGCATCGCCTGCCAGGACTGCGCCCTGAACAGCGGCTCCTACTGCTACTACTTCGTCCGGATTTATGCTTTTATTCGGCTCTTTTTCGAAGATGTCCTTTGCAATCTGCTGGACTTTCGGAATACGTGTCGAGCCTCCCACGAGCAGAACTTCTGCAATGTCGTTTGGTCTTAATTTTGCATCTGCAAGAGCTTTTTTGCACGGCTCTTTAAGCCTGTCGAAAATCGGCTCGACAAGGGACTCGAATTTGCTGCGTGTTAGTGTAATCTGCAAGTGTTTCGGTCCTGTCGCATCTGCTGTAATAAACGGCAGGTTCACAGTGCTCTCGACCTGCGTGCTCAGCTCGCATTTTGCTTTTTCTGCCGCTTCTTTTAGACGCTGGTGAGCCATCGGGTCTTTACGCAGGTCAATACCTTCGGTTTTCTTGAACTCATCAGCCAGGTAATTAATCAAAACTGCATCGAGGTCATCTCCGCCCAGGTGAGTGTCACCATTGGTGCTTAGCACCTCGAATACGTTGTCGCCGATATCAAGAATTGAAATATCGAATGTGCCGCCGCCGAAATCGAAGATAGCGACTTTTTCGTTCTTTTTCTTTTCGAGTCCATACGCAAGCGCAGCGGCCGTCGGCTCATTGATAATGCGCTCGACTTCAAGCCCCGAGATTTTGCCTGCGTCCTTTGTTGCCTGACGCTGTGAGTCGTTAAAATAAGCAGGCACGGTAATTACAGCTTTTGTTACTTTTTCGCCAAGATAATCTTCAGCAGTTTTTTTCAAATCCTGCAGAATCATTGCGGAAATCTCAGGCGGTGTATATTCCTTACCCCTGATATCGACCTTAACCAGCTCGTTTGCCGCTCCTGTAATTTTGTATGGAACGATTTTCTCCTCGGATGATACTTCGTTATGCCGGCGTCCCATGAAACGTTTAATCGAAAAAACCGTATTCTCAGGATTGGTCACCTGCTGGTGCCGGGCGATCTGTCCTACAAGCCTTTCGCCTTTATCAGTAAAGCCCACAACAGATGGTGTCAGTCTCGAGCCGGAAGAGTTGATAAGAACTTTCGGGGAAGAGCCTTCCATTACTGCTACCACTGAGTTTGTTGTTCCTAAATCTATTCCTATGATTTTAGCCATTTTTATATTCCTTTCTCTGAAATTTCATTCATATTCATTCTCAAGTTGCAAAATACGTGCCAGTTGGGAGTATGTAAGGAAATAATGACTTATCTATTGTATATAAAAGAACTTACGGAAAATATTGAGGATTTTATAAACTTAAAAACCTGTTTTTTGTGCCATTTTGGCAGGTTTCTTTAAGAAAAGCGAGCTGATTAGAGAATATCAATACAAACCTGAATTACCAACAGGATTTTTTGTAAAAGTTCAATTACAAACCCTGCTTTCGCCGTTATCCGGCTTCGTGTAAAACTATGCCGGACACGTTTGTTGTTAATTTCGCCTATTAGGGTATAAAATGAATTTTACGTTACTCGGCCGGGCTTAATCTGAATAGGGCTACATCGTGGGAGACGACGTTGCCTGTGTAATTGTCTTTCGTTGTGCCCAGGTCTTTTTTGGCCCAGATGTCGCGGACTTTATAAGTTTTGCCTTCAATCGCTTCAAGGTCGCTCCAGTTGAGTGACATTTGTGCATCGTTCGGACTGTCGTTTAACATGCAGACTGCCCAATTGCCATCTGAAAGCTCTTTTACCCAGACTTCTCTGCCTTCTTCATCTATAACGCGATAACCCTGCTTGCCGAGCGGGTCCTGGTCGAGTGCGATTACATCTTTGTCAGTAAGAACTTTAAGAATATCATCGGTCATAATTCTCAAGTCGTTGCCCATCATTAACGGGGCGGCTAACATGCACCAGAAGCTGAAATGAGCCTTTGATTCGGCATATGTTAAGCCGCGATTGCCGACTTCCAGCATATCCGGGTCGTTCCAGTGATCCGGTCCTGCGTATTGTTCGAGTTTTTGTTCTGTTTGCCTGTCGAGAATATCTTTCCATCCATTTCCATAACCTCCCCTTCCTCTGCTATTAGTGGAGTATCTTGCCGAAATATCACCTGTTGTTCGCCATAAATGTGCAATTGGAGCTGCCCATTCCCATGGCTTTGCGGTGCCCCATTCGCACATACTTAATACAATTGGCCTGTTTGCGGCCAATAGGGCGCTACCGAAAGTTCTATATGTTTCCTGCGCATTGGCAGAGCCTGTATTACACCAGTCGTATTTAACATAATCGACGCCCCATGAAGCATATAATCTTGCATCTTCATATTCATGGCCGCGCCCGCCGGGATAACCTGCACATGTTCTTGTTCCTGCATCGTTATAAATGCCGAACTTAAGACCCAAGCCATGAATAAAATCTCCGAGAGCTTTCATGCCGCTCGGAAATTTTTGAGGATCAGCTACAAGCTGTCCATTTGCATCTCTTTCTCTTGTCATCCAGCAGTCATCGAGAACTACATACACATAACCGGCTTCTTTCAGGCCTTTTGTAGCAATTATTGTTGCGGTCTCTTTTATCAAATCTTCACTGATATTTCCCTGGAAGGTATTCCACGTATTGAATCCCATCGGGGGAGTTAATGCCAGACCCTGATATTTATAAACTTGCGTCTGTCCTCTTCTGCGACCGCCTCCGCCGAAACCTGCGAAGCTTCCACCACCAGGTGCGCCGGCGCCTCCGGGAGCTATTCCGCCGCGACTATTTCTGCGGACACCTGCGCCACCAGGTGCGGCAGCGCCTCCGTCCTGAGCCAGTGCGATAGTTGTTAAACAAAGAATTAATGCAATAATCAACTTTCTCATGGTACTACTCCTAAAAAAATAACAATAATATTTTATTTTTTTTATCGGGTGTTCACAAAACAAATGAGGCCGCATTGTCTGAAGCAATTTCGTTAAATATGGATAAAAACCTCAAATACTGTAAACCCTGACTAATTTTATAATACGTTATGACATACGAAAAAGTAAAAGTTATTGTATTCCATCTTTTTCCTGATTGCAAATGCAATTCCATGCGGAGGCCAACAAATTTATATGGAAAAAAAGAGTTTTTTTTATTGACATATTCGATTATTTAGGCTAATATACGACTATTGAGATTCGATCCCACGCCCCTGTGGTTATCTCGCTTTTTCCTCTCTCCCTCCGCTACACAGGGGCTTTTTTTCTTTAGCCTGTCACCTGCCATAGTCACCTACCATAGGAGTTAAAACCAGAATAATCGTTACAATCAGTATCTCTGTTGGAACTTAAATATAGAGAACTAAAAAACAATGTTGTTAATTGAAAGGTAAAAAACTCAGCAAAAAAAGAAATAATATATCTGCTTTAGGCTTATATAGCCTTTACGATGCAGGGCGTTCCTGTATCGCCCAGGATGGGTCGGCGAAAAACCTTTTCCTTGGTGATTACGCTGACCCTTTTTTCGTAAATTGCTGAAAAAATGAAAATATGGCCGAAAAATGCAGAATATTTCTTTAAAAATACGTAGTTACCACAATAGACAAAACTGCAGGATAAGTGTGTAATATCACCTGTGGTTTTTCACATTTGTTTAAGCCCCTGCAATAGATGACTCCTTCTGGCAGGGGCTTAGTTTTTACTGAACTTTTGCAAAACTCTTGTTTTTAAATAGAAATACCGTTGTCATATTTCTATTGCAGATTATTGGCAGCCGGAGAATATAAACGAGATTATCAACGAATACTGCTTTGTGGGAAGATACATCGATATTTTCATCAAGATGAAATGAGGGCATTTGCTTTGAGGTATTCCTCTGCCCAGAGGTTTCTGACGGTATAAAATTCGCAAGGCTTCGGCTTGTGATTTATTTTTTCTAATTCTTCAAATATTTAGAATGGGGTTCCTTTAATTTAAATAATTCTCCATAAATTCATATAAACTTAATTCTCCGAGTCCCAGAATGCGCATAAGCTCGCCTGTATCTGAAAAATCGATTCTTTCATTTGGATTATAATATGCGAAAGCGGCCTTCCAAATGTTACTATATTCGGGATTTTCAATTGCGGCTTTTGCAAATACCTCATTACCACCGCGAATATTCAGATAAGCATTTGCATCCCGTATTTTTATGTAATCCGTATTGCTTTTCGTGTATGCAAGTGCGGCTTCTGTGGTCTGGTCCTCGTTCCATGTGCTATGCTGAACAGCATGGATTCGCTTAGTTGTGTCAAATTTCGGCATTTGTTCCTTAATATTTTTAATAACCGCGGCTGTTATATCAGATTGCCCGCCTTCCTTGATCCAGATGTCACCGCCTGCTTTCAGTGTTTTACTCCAGCGCTTCGTAAGCTCATTTATTGCCTCATCGCGAGAAGTATGAGCGGCAAGCCAGCCGCCGCATTCGTTCCACGCCGCATCCATGACCGCATCGGAATTTGGATTGAAACCCCCAGCGTTTTTTCCGTAGGCTCCCGATACCGCGACGATATGTGCTTTTATCCATTTTTTGCCGTACATCGTTTGCAGAATAGTTCTGTCCGCTGCTGCACTGTGTCCATCATCTTTATCTGGTGCATGGTCGTAGTGCAATGACAACAGGTCTTTATTCGGATTGAATCCGGATTCCACGATACTTAGTTTTTGCTGTGGCATGCAGGAAACGCACATAACAACACACAAAAATAAGGGGAAAATTGTTTTTTTCATTTTTCACATTCCTTTTCTTTTTTGATTAAATAATTTCAAAGCCCGGTTTTTACAAAAATTAACCAGAACACGAATGTAATGATACTGATAATTAATCCGGCTCTCGCCTGTGTGCACTTCCTGTCAATAATCATCGCAATCACCCCGAAAAAGAGCGCCAATGGTGCGCTGGCAGATTTCATGAATCCTCCAAGGATTCCGAGTGATCCGCCTCACCCAAAGCCTAAACATCCAACAAATTCCTGCGCGATAATAATCCATGACAGAACTGACAATACAATACTGATTTGTCCTAATTCACTCGATTTCACTGCATTTATATCCTTAAAATATATTTAAGAGTATAACTTTACTATCACAATAAAATCAAATAAGTTTTTTACTTATTATTTATTGTCCTGACACAATCATATTATTACCAGTTTAACTATTGTTCCGATAATAGTAGTGGAGCTCATCAATTTAACAGTTTTTTAATTCCTCCGGCATTTGAGACGAGACATATAGTTTTTTCTAAAGCAGCGATTTATATCAGTCGATATTGTAGTCGGTGGGTATTTTTATTGAATGAATACGGTTCCTGATTAAAGAAAACAAAATAAAAAGGGCTTAATAATACCATGAAAGGATTTTAGTGATGAGATATATTCATTTTAAAGTTCTTATTTGTTTGGTGGTGCTTTTCATAACACCAGTACTTGGTGAATCAATTAATAGTATATCGTCAACTCCCAATAGTCCGGAAAGCGTTTCACAAGAGGAAAACATCAGCGAACCAAATTATTTCGATTTGAGCCTGGAAGATCTTTTGAATCTTAAGGTTTCAACTGTATCCCGTGTCGAGGAAGATTTGGATAGTGCTCCCGGCAGTGTCTATGTCATTACGCGTGAAATGATAAAAAGACGCGGTTACAGCAGTTTGAAAGATGCCTTGCAGGTTGTTCCCGGTTTTATTGTATTTCACAGAGATCTTGATTTTGTTGGTGCCGTTCGCGGCCTGGCTGCAAATGATAATGAAAAATTTACTTTGCTGATCAACGGAATTGAAACGAACCAGATGAACGAGCCGGATTTCCTGAACGGTCCGATTAACCTTGATAACGTAGAGCGTATTGAAGTCATAGTAGGTCCTTCTTCTATATTTCAGCCTGCCAATACCCTGGTAGCAACTGTAAATGTCATTACCAGAGAAGTAGATGGAATTGAATCGGTTTTTGGCACGGGAAATTACCTTGATTATGACATGACTGTCATGGGCGGGAAAAAATGGAGTGACAGGAAAAAATTTACCATTTCGGGGACACTTGAGCGAAGGAAAGGTTTTGATGCATGGGATACCAACAGGTCTGTTTCCCCCATGACGGCGTTTGCGGGAACGGATACCACAGGTGAATCAACTATGCCCAACCATTTTATCGTTGCCACAGGCCGATACGAGGATTGGTCACTGCAGCTCTTTTCATACCAGTCAAGTTTTGTGGAATTGCGTTTGGGCGGAAGCACGCATGAAAGCCTGGATACCGATTACAGTGATATCATGCGAGGCGGAACAATCAAAAACGAGCACGATGTCTCTGAAAACCTCTCAACCATAACAACATTTACGGCGGTACAAAAGCAAAGCGTCAGGTCAACATCAACCGATCCATGGCAGCATTTGGAGCAAATGGATTACAATGGTGAGCTTGGATTGAAGTATAAAGGCTTTGCCAAACATGAAATACAGACGGGAATACAAGGCATTTTTGAAGATAATGGTGATTGCTATTTTGATATTGACGGGCAAACGAAGCAAACCTTTTTTGATAAAAACACATGGGGTATTGGTTTTTATATTGACGATACCTACCAATACAGTGACAGGTGGAAATTCGTCGGCGGCGTACGAGCCGACCGTAATACCATTTTGGGTGAAGATAGTGATTTTTATTGGGGCGGACGTGCGGCAGCGATTCTCAAAGCTAATAAACAATGGACTACAAAGTGGATATATAATAAAACGGTTCGCATGCCGTCTCCCTTGGCCGCACTGAATGAGATTTGGGGAAAAGATGCTCCAAGTGCTCCTTCGTGGGGTAGTGGATCACCCAATGCGGAAAACCCGGAAGAACTGAGCACTGTCGAATGGGCAAACATTTTCTATCTGGATAGAACGCGCCTGTCGGCAACTGTTTATTATCAAAAGCTGAAGGAATTCATTACATGGGGAGCACCACATACGAATGTTGGAGACTACAGCGGCTGGGGTGTCGAATTGAATGTTCATCAAAAAGTCACGGATACGTTATCACTCTGGAGCAACGGTACATATATTAACTCGGAATTCAAGACGTATGACTCGTATGATGCCGTCGCTCAAGCCGGTGATGCCCATCGTGCGGTTGACAATGATAATCGTTTAATTGGCGCACCTTCGACAGTAATAAACGGTGGTTTTGATTGGGATATTACAAAAAACGCAGTTCTCACATCCGCGGTGCGTTACTTCACGGATCAGCCTGTTGAAAGGACATATGATACCGGAACAACGACCAAGTTTTCTCATGTCAATAATATGTTTTACCTGGATGCGACGTTATTGTTTAAGGATGTTTTCCGAAAAGGATGGGACATCCAAATCGCAGGGAAAAACATCTTGGATAATGACAAGTATGTTGCAGGTCCATGGCTGACTGGTGAATACCGACCGCGCGGTGCAAGTATCGAGCTTAGGGCCTTTTGGAGATTCTAACGGCGCTAAATAAGGATGAGCCTCAGTTTTTCGATAGTTTAAAGATATTCTGCATTTTTTCTGTATCAAAGTTATATATTATCATCGAAAAATGCCTGGGACATAACTATTGTATTCATCTTTAGGATGTTAGTTGAAATTCAATTGTTTTCTTCAGACATATTTCCTATTTTGGATTTTCTTTCGAAGCTTTAATTGTCATGTCAAATCTCCTTTTATTTATTGCCTGTGGATTCTGCAAAATTACGTTTCGCGGGCATCTCCGCATGGAGCTTGAGGGACTTGCCCGTGAATGTGTGGGCAGGATGCCCACGCCACAAAACAACCTGATTTTATTTCGGTCCCTGTGCGATTTTTGCGAGTACCCGGTCCTGTGTCGCGAAATTATTGATTTTATCAGCGATCAGTTTCGCTTCGGATAGCATATTTTTGTTAATGAATGGTGTCACGCATTTCTCTGCGGTACTGTCCTGCGTCATGAAGTTGCTCATCATGGATATCGCTTTAAGAGTATGCTCGATATCAAGCCCGTTAGCCGCATCTATGGCAATTGACGAAAGAGCTGAATCCTGCTGCATAAAATTCGACATCGATTTTGCGGCTTCGAGACGAGCATCGAAATTGGGATTTCTCGGTTCAGGCGGATTTTCCGCAGAAGGTACGTCCGGAGGATACTCTTGAGAAGGAACCGGCGGCGGATAATTCCTATGCTCCGGCGGAGATACGACACGATAATAACACCCAGCACTCATAAGTGCAAAAAAGACTAAAAAAACAAATAAGTTAGATTTCATAAATTGTCCTTTCTAAAAAGCTGTTGCTCCTGTTAGTTTCCACTTTTATTGGTGGTGATATTATCAAGTTCATTTATCATATCTTCGTATTTTTTTAGCAATTCGTTAAGTTTATCAGATAAGCCGGTTGATGTATTTGTATGAATGTGAAACCATCCAACTATGCCCAGAGACGGCCATCTATATAAAGGTAACTGCATTTCTTGTGTTTTGACATCAATATTGAATTGAGGTATAGACATAACTTCTATACCTATTGCCACAGGATTCGGGCCGGTATCTTCATATCCGCGTTTACCCCAAGATTTACAATTAAAATAGTATTGAAAACCCTGTTGACTTATTGGGATATCTTTAATCCCCTCTAACTCCGGATATTCATTACCCAAAATTATTAGTTCAGCTTTGAGAGAAGAAAACACGTCTTCAATCGTTCGAATACTATTTATGCCAAATTTCTTATTTTCAATTATTATGGTTTTACTATCTATGACATCGAAAGCTGAAAGATTACTGAATACACATTTTTCCTCATGTACTCCGCCGCTATAGCCGCAGAGGAATTCGTATTCTCCGTCAGGTAAGTCAAATTGTATATCAATTTGCTTTTCCTTTCCTGTTTCGAGTGTAAAATCATGAGGCAGAGCGTTTTCTTTTCCAATTGTCCAGCTATAAAGTTCGCCATTAGCGGCGTATCCGCTTCCTTCCCAGCGAGGCTCCAAAGATCCTATTTCGAAATCCTGTCGAGTAATAAGGGCGTATGAAGGGCCGTCGGAGATGAACCAATTATTCTTTGAAATGTCTCTTTTTGTTAAAAGAGTTAACCCAAGCTCCTGGCTAAACATTTTAACTGATTCTTTATTTTCATTAGTAATGATAATCGAGGCAATAGGTTTTCCATTTTCATTTATTTTGATACTTGAAGCAAGGCTGATTCCTTTCGTTTTAACCCAATTGCGTTTTTCTTCAGGTGCATCTCCTATATATTGCAGTTTGCGTATGAGTCCATCTCCGGGATTTTTAGGCTGGTAAACATCTTCTGCTTCGATTTGTACCGCTTGTCCAGCATATTTGCGAAGCTCATCTTTTACTTTTTCTGAAATA
>CAYSHS010000002.1:0-8567 GCA_964430845.1 uncultured Pirellulales bacterium
AAGAAACCAAAGAAGTAACAGAAACAAAAGCAGAAGGCTCGTCAAAATGGAACAGTGATATTAAGAAGCTTGGGGATAAGATTGTTGCTTTGACCCTCATGCAGGCAAAGGAATTGGGGGATTATCTTAAGCAGGAGTATGGTATCGAGCCGGCGGCCGGCGGCGCTGTTATGATGGCAGGTCCTGTAGCACAGGCGGCAGGAGAAGAAGAGAAAGAAAAAACCAGTTTCAATGTAATTCTGAAGGAATTCGGAGATAAGAAAATTCAGGTTATCAAAGAAGTAAAAACCATCACGGGATTGGGTTTGAAGGAAGCCAAGGACCTTGTGGATAACCTTCCGAAGCCGGTAAAAGAAGGTTTGAGCAAAGATGATGCTGAAGCTCTTCAGAAGCAGCTCGAAGCTGTGGGCGCAGTAGTAGAATTAACATAAATGGGAGCGGGCATATAAGCCTGTCGTTTTAATATGTGGAAGATTAAAAACAGCCGCATTTCTTTGTTTTAAAAACGATCGGTATAATTAATTTTGGAGAATAATAATGCGTGAGAATATCGCCGGACCAGTCGTTCGCAGTTTTGGCCAGGTCCAGGATGCGGTCGAGATTCCGAACCTTGTAGCAATACAGAATAAGAGTTTCGATCTGTTCCTGCAAAGAGATGTTGCGCCGACAAAAAGAAAGCCTATCGGACTTGAAGCCCTTTTTATTGAGACATTTCCTATCGAAAGCTACGATAAAAAAACGATTCTGGAATATCTCTATTATGAGCTTGAAAAGCCGCATTATACACCTGTCCAGTGTAAGCAGTTGCGCCTGACATACGGCTATCCGCTGAAGATAACATGCAGACTGCGATCCAAAGAAGGTGGGGATTTGGCTGAGCAGGCGATATATCTCGGTGAAATACCGATAATGATCGGGGGTGGAGAATTTATCATTAATGGAGCAGTACGGGTAATCGTGAACCAGTTGCACCGCAGCCCGGGCGTGGATTTTCTTATTGAAAGCAAAGAGGGTGACAGGGTGCTTCACGGCGGCAGGGTCATACCGGAAAGAGGTAGCTGGATAGAGATAAGTGTCACCAACAAGGATATCCTGATTGTCAGGATCGACCAATCCAGCAAAATTCCGGCAACTGTTTTCCTTCGAGCGATGGATCCTGCTTATGGAACAACCTCGGAAATTATACGGTTGTTTTACGAAACAGAACAGATGCCTGTAAGCAAATTGACTGCGACTATGTGGGCGGTTGAGCCTATTGTCGATAAAGAATCGGGCGAAATCATAGTCGATGCCGGTGACCAGATTAGCGACAAAGTCTCCCAGATACAGGACGCGTATGAGGAGACGCCGGAAAAAAGTTCAAGAAAAAAAACCAAAAGCAAAAAATCTGACGACTCCTCGGCAACTGTTGAAGTTATAAAAAATGTTCGGGACACTATCATCCTGAACACTCTTTCCGAAGACGATTGCCAGAGCCATAAACAGGCGCTATTAAAATTTTACATGAGGTTGAGACCTGGTAATCCGCCGAATGAGGAGAAAGCAAAAGACTTTTTTACGGAAAAATTTTATGATCCGAATCGTTATCGTCTCGGCAGGGTAGGCAGATTCAGACTGAATCGCAAGTTTAACCAGTCGATAGATGAGAATGAGATGACACTTCGCCCGGAAGATTTTCTTAATACGATGAGGTATATCGTATCTCTGCGTAATGATAAGGGTGAGATTGATGACATCGACCATCTTGGCAACAGAAGACTTCGTACGATAGATGAGCTTGCGGCGGATGAAATCAGAAAAGGCCTGCTGAAGCTGCGCAGAACGGTACAGGAACGTATGAGCATGAAAAGAGATTCTGAAACTCCCATGCACATTGCGGATCTGATAAATTCGAAAAGTGTTTCAAGCAGTATCAATTTCTTCTTCGGTCGCGGCGAGCTGAGCCAGGTTGTTGACCAGACTAATGCTTTAAGTCAACTGACCCACGAAAGACGTCTTTCTGCTCTTGGTCCGGGAGGTCTTAACAGAAGACGTGCCGGTTTTGAGGTTCGGGATGTTCATATAAGCCATTACGGCAGAATTTGCCCGATTGAAACGCCTGAAGGAACGAACATCGGTCTGATTGCATCGCTGGCAATATTTTCCGCGATTGACGAATATGGTTTTCTTCTTACACCATATAAAAAAGTCAGGAACGGGAAAATAACCGGCGAAGTGGAATATTTACGGGCAGATGAAGAAATGAAAGCGATATTCGCGCCGCCAAGTGCGGTTAATGTCAAAACAGGAGAGCTTGACAAAGGACTAATACTTGCAAGAAAGGTTGGTGAGCTGGCGCATGTTTCCAGGGAAGAAGTTGATTATGTCGATATTTCCCCCAAGCAAATTGTCGGAGTTTCGGCATCACTGATACCGTTTTTGGAGCATGACGATGCAAACCGTGCATTGATGGGCTCGAACATGCAGCGTCAGGCTGTTCCGTTATTGGAAACAGAGCCTCCGCTGGTTGGGACCGGTATGGAAGGTGAGGTCGGAAAAAATTCGAGTATGGTAGTTCGTTCCGAAAGCAGCGGTACAGTTACTGCGGCTGATGCTACGAAAATTGTGATTAATCACACCGACGAGTATAATCTCGAAAAATTTGTAGGTCTGAATGAAAGAACTTGTCTGAATCAGAAGCCTGTTGTTCAGATGGGTCAGAAAGTAAAAGCCGGCCAAATTATCGCCGATGGCGGCGGGACATCGAACGGAGTATTAGCGCTTGGAAAAAATATCCTGGTCGGATTCGTTTCTTTTGACGGGTATAATTTCGAGGATGCGATTATAGTAAGTGAGAAACTCTGCAAAGATGACAGCTTCACGAGTATTCATATCGATGAATTTACCGCCGAAGTTCGAGAGACAAGACTCGGTAAAGAGGAATTTACACGTGACATACCAAACGTAAGCGAAAGGGCGCTGCGAAACCTTGATGAATATGGCGTGATACGTGAGGGAACAAGAGTTTGTCCGGGGGACATCCTTGTAGGCAAAGTCGTACCCAAGAGCAAAACAGAGCTGACACCTGAAGAAAAGCTGCTTCATGCCATTTTCGGCAGGGCAGGTGAGGATGTGAAAAATGATTCGCTCGAGCTGCCAAGCGGATACGAGGGTGTAGTGATAAAAACCGAGCGATTCACAAGGCGCGGCGCGGGGAATGATGAACAAAAGAAAATCCTTGCTGCCCAGATAAAAGAATATGAAAAACAGATGAGAGCCAAAGAATGCATGGTATTCAAACAAATGATTGATACCATTCATGAAAAGGTCGAAATCAATATTATTGATCCTACTACACGCCAGAAAGTCGGTGCCAGCCAGGACGAGGAAGTTATTTACGAGCAGATAGAGCACTTCAGCATCGACTGGATAAAACCGGCTTCAGCCAGGGAGCAGGTTCAAAAAATAGTAGATAAATTCTGGGCAAAAATCACTGCGCTTCAGGATGAGAAAAAACAAAGAATTGCAAACTTAAAACACGGCGACGAGTTGCCAAGCGGCGTTTTGCAAATGGTGAAAATCTATGTTGCAATAAAAAGAACTTTGTCAATCGGTGACAAAATGGCAGGTCGTCACGGTAATAAGGGTGTTATTGCCAAGATTATGCCGCAAGAGGATATGCCGTACCTTGAAGATGGTACAAGTCTCGATATATTATTAAATCCGTTAGGTGTTCCAAGCAGGATGAACGTTGGGCAGATTCTTGAAACGCACCTCGGCTGGGTCGCTAAAGTTCTCGGTTTCAATGCTGTTACACCTGTTTTCGACGGGGCCACAGAAGAAGACATTCAGACATTAACTGCTGAAGCAAATGAGCGAATGAACAGCAGCAAAGCAGAGCTTGAGCAGAATAAGCAGGTTCCGCCTGATAATGAGTTTTTCGTAAATATACCAAATACATTGAAAGCTCAATTATATGACGGCAGGACAGGTGAGCCTTTCGATCAGTGTGCTACTATCGGGTATATCTATATGATGAAGCTTCATCATCTTGTTGATGACAAGATTCATGCAAGGGCAACGGGACCTTACAGCCTGATAACACAGCAGCCATTGGGAGGAAAAGCCAGAACAGGCGGCCAGAGATTCGGAGAAATGGAAGTATGGGCGCTCGAGGGATATGGCGCTGCTTATACGCTCCAGGAAATGCTGACGGTAAAGAGTGACGATGTCGAAGGTCGAACGAAAATTTATGAATCAATGGTTAAAGGACAGAACACGCTCGAAGCGGGAACTCCCCTGTCTTTTGACGTTTTATGTAACGAAATAAGAGGGCTTGGACTGAATATTCAGCTTGAGAAGAAGCGTCTTGGCAATGCCGCTCTCTAAAAGGAAAATATTTTCCATCTATCAAATTGTCACAGGTAAGGGGCATTAAATGTTAGGAAGTATATACGACCGCATTAATGATTACGGGTCAGTCAAAATCTCTTTGGCCAGCCCAAATGACATTCGAAGCTGGTCTTTCGGCGAAGTACGAAAACCGGAAACAATTAATTACCGTACTTACAGACCTGAGAAGGACGGCTTGTTTTGTGAGAGAATCTTCGGACCCGAACGCGACTGGGAATGTGCCTGCGGAAAATATAAAGGTACAAAGTTCAAGGGCATTATCTGCGATAGATGCGGTGTGAAAGTAACTCATAGCCGTGTCCGAAGAAAACGAATGGGACATATCAATCTTGCTGCGCCGGTGGTACATATATGGTTTTTCAAAGCCATTCCGAATCGTTTGGGCAATCTGCTTGCGATGAAATCCGCAGATTTGGAGAAAATCATTTATTTCCAGGAATATGTTGTAACCGACCCAGGTCAAAGCCCTCTGAAGGTCGGACAGCTTCTCAGTGAGGAAGAGTTCAGGGATGCTTCGACCAAGTATGGAAAGTCTTTTAAGGCATCTATGGGAGCAGAAGCTATAAGAACAATGCTGGAGAATCTCAAGCTTGATGAAATAGCCGCTGAGCTTAAAGATGCAATTATCAAAACAAACAGTAAGCAGAAAATAAAAGATTTAACCAAAAGACTCAAAATTATTAACCAGATCAGGAACAGCAACAACAAGGCTCAGTGGATGGTGCTCGAGGTTATACCGGTTATTCCGCCTGATTTAAGACCGCTGGTGCTGCTCGAAAGAGACAATTTTGCTACAAGCGATTTAAATGATTTATATCGTAGAATTATCAATCGAAACAACAGGCTGAAAAAACTGATGGACCTAAATGCTCCTGAGGTTATTATTCGCAATGAAAAGCGGATGCTCCAGCAGGCTGTGGACTCGCTGCTTGATAACGGTCGCTGCCGGCGTTCCGTTCTTGGCAGTAATAACAGGCCGCTCAAGTCACTGACGGATATGATTAAGGGCAAGCAGGGAAGATTTCGTGAGAACCTTCTTGGAAAACGCGTGGATTATTCTGCTCGTTCTGTAATTGTAGTGGGTCCTGAGATGCAGTTATATCAGTGCGGCCTGCCGAAAAAAATTGCCCTTGAATTGTATCAGCCGTTTATTATCAAAAAGTTGAAGCAGCACGGGCTTGCCGATACTATTAAAAGTGCAAAGAGAATGATTGAAAGACGCGATGAGCAGGTTTGGGACATCCTCGAAGAAGTCATTCATCAGCACCCTGTCTTGCTTAACCGTGCCCCGACGCTCCATCGAATGGGTATCCAGGCTTTTGAGCCTGTATTGGTCGAAGGTAACGCAATTATGCTTCATCCTCTTGCATGTAAGGGTTTCAATGCGGACTTTGACGGTGACCAGATGGCAGTGCATTTGCCTTTAAGCGTAGAAGCACAGGCGGAAACTCATATATTAATGATGACAACCTCGAATATCTTTTCACCTGCCAATGGCTCGCCTATGGTCGGGCCTTCTCAGGATATGGTGATGGGTAATTACTACCTGACATTTCAGGCGCCTTATGATACGACACCACTTGGAAAGCAAATACTTTTCAGAGACACATACGAGGCAATGATGGCCTATGAGCTTGGTAAAATAGATATACATACGAAAATCAGGGTAAGACTCGATGGTTATACAAAAATCGTTGGTGATTTGCCAAATTCGGAATCGAAAGTCATAACGACTACTGTCGGGCGATGTATATTCAATGATATACTTCCGCAGGGTATGCCCTTTTATAACATAACCATGTCGCAGAAAAAATTAAGCCAGGTAATCAGTGACTGCTATGAATATACCGGCTCTGCAGAAACAGTAGTTTTGCTGGATAAGATAAAGCATTATGGTTTTAAATACGCTACGCTTGCCGGCCTGAGTTTTGGCGTTACAGACCTTAAAATTCCCCTTAAAAAACCTGAGATTATCGAAGTAACCGAGAAAAAAGTCGATAAAATTTTACAGAACTACAATGAAGGAGTCTTAACCGAAGGTGAAAGGTACAACCAGGTCATCGATGCATGGACAAACGCCCGTGTGGCTGTAACCAATGAAATGATGCGGGGACTTAAGGAAGACAAGACAGATGACGGCCAGCCATATTTGAACCCGATATACCTGATGAGTGATTCAGGTGCAAGGGGAAGTGTTGACCAGATTCAGCAGCTTGCAGGAATGAGAGCGTTAATGGCAAAACCGAGCGGTGAGATTATCGAGACGCCGATTAAATCGAACTTCCGTGAAGGTTTGACTGTGCTCGAGTATTTCAGCTCCACGCACGGCGCTCGCAAGGGACTTGCTGATACTGCGTTGAAGACCGCCAATTCAGGCTATCTTACACGCAAGCTCATAGATGTATCGCAAAACGTAATTGTTATCGAACGTGATTGTCAGACTTTGCAGGGAATTACGAAAAGTGCAGTTAATCCAGCAAGGGCTGAAGCGGTTGATGTGCCGCTTTCTCAGCTTATCATCGGAAGAACGGCACGAGACAACATTCGCAACCCGATAACAGATGAAATGATAATTCGTGAAAACGAAGTAATAACACCGGCAGCGGCAGCTAAAATCGAAGCGCTTGGGCTTGATGCGATAAGGATCAGGAGTCCTCTGACTTGTGATAGTCCTTTTGGTATTTGCGCGAAATGTTACGGCTGGGATATGAGCACGGGGCAATTGGTCGAGGAAGGAGCTGCCGTAGGTATCGTTGCAGCGCAATCCATTGGCGAGCCTGGTACACAGTTGACATTAAGAACGTTCCATACGGGAGGAGTTGCCGAAAGAGCTATTCTTGAAAGAGAGCAAAGGGCAACCCATCCTGGTCTTGTTCAATATCGTGACATTAATGCCGTCCAGGTCAAACAAAAAGATGGTACGGAGCTGACAATTGCACTTAAGCGTAACGGTGAAATACTTATTACCGACCAAAAGGAAAGAGAGCTTGACAAGTTCAAGGTGCCTTATGGTGCCACTGTTTTAATTAAAAATGGTGCGAAAGTCAAGGCAGGCACACCTTTGTTTGGCTGGGATCCGCATCGTACGCCTATTTTAGCTGAAGTGGCGGGCCTGATTAGATTTGTCGATATTATCGTTGGCGAAACAATTGGAATTGAAGAAGAGCGAAAAGGGCAGACCGGAAAGCCGATTGTCATTGAGCATAAAGGTGATAAACATCCGCAAATTATAATAGAAGACAGTGACGGAAAGATTCTTGATGTCCACTATCTGCCTGCCGGCGCAAGAATCGAAGTAGTCGAAGGACAAGCTGTTCAGGCAGGCCAGTTGCTTGCTCATCAGCCCAGGGCTACCGGTGGTACCCAGGATATCACGGGTGGCTTGCCCAGGGTAACGGAAGTTTTCGAGGCCCGGAAACCAAAGGAGCCTGCAGCTATGGCAGAGATCAGTGGTCGCGTTGAGCTTAGAAGCGATAAACGCAAGGGAAAAATGACCATCATTATCAGAAGTGAAAGCGGGATGGAAAAAGAGCATCATGTTCCGCGAGACAGGCATCTCAACGTTCATACGGGAGATTTTGCCGAAGCGGGTGACGCATTGACTGATGGTCCTTTAGTGCCGCATGATATTTTACGGATTAAAGGCGAAGAAGCCCTGCAAAGATATTTAATTACGGAAATCCAGAATGTCTATCGTTCGCAGAATGTAAATATCAATGATAAGCATATTGAGATTATTTGCTCGCAAATGATGAGAAAAGTGGAAATCGAGTCCGTAGGCGACAGTATTTTCCTGCCTGGTGAGGTTGTTGATAAATTTGTTTTCAGGAAGGAAAATGAAAGATTGGCGGGAAGTCTTAAAATTGCCGAGCTGGGAGATGTGACAGAGTTTAATTTGGGACAGATTGTTACCAAAAAAGAGCTGACCGCTGCCAATGATAAGGTCGAGAGCATTGGCGGTACCGGCGCTACCGGCAAAAAGCCAAGACCTGCAACTGCAAAAACGCTTCTTTTAGGTATAACAAAAGCCTCATTGTGGTCTGAGAGTTTTTTCGCGGCAGCGAGCTTCCAGGAAACAACAAAAGTTCTTACCGAGGCATCTTTAGCAGGACAAATAGATGAGCTTCACGGTCTGAAAGAAAACGTGATACTTGGTCATTTAATCCCGGCCGGTA
>CAYSHS010000002.1:8577-31082 GCA_964430845.1 uncultured Pirellulales bacterium
CAAATATGGAATGTGGACATCCTTTTTAACATGGGGGGGCAGCAATGCCCTGCAGCGTTGCATAATTTTCTCAGCATCACCCAGGGTTTCAACCTTTTCTCCCATGAGAGAGTAAATAATAGGCAGATAGTAAGCCGTATTTGGAAATGCAGGTTAAGCATCTTGCAGAAGCTCCGTTGCCGAAAGAGTTTGAAGAAGTTGCTGAAATCAGGGAAGCGAAAGAAGCCGAGGCAAAAGCCGAAGCCGCTGTCAGGGAAGCACTGGGAATCGAGTAGCTTGTGCATGACTGCCGCGAAGAATGATTACTCGCTTTGACGTTGTTGACCGCGTTCCTGCAGACGTTTTACCATTTCTGATATAGTTTTAAGCTCTTTGATATCAAGCGGTACGTTGTTATCGACTTCGTTTATGTCTGCCTGGTCAAAATCTTCCTTGTATTTTTCGTTGACAGGGTAAGTTTTGTTTTCAATAATTTGATTTCTTAAATTATGTACAGAAGTTTCCTGTTCAGATTTCGCTTGTTTGCTGATTTCCAGCCGCAATTTTTCGTTGATGTTTTTAAGCTCTGTAATTTGCTCTTTATAATGCTTTTCGGTTCGTTCGTGCTTCTTAATATCACGCTGGAGATACATGATTTTTTCTCTTAATTTCCTCCACTCTTTTGTTGACTGTCCCCATGATTTTTGTTCTTCGTCTTCGTCCGGGATAAAGCTCTCCTGCTTTTTTCTATAATCTGCTTGTGCCTGATAACGATTTTCTCTGCCGGATAATTTGATGCCGATAATTTCCGAGCGGCCTGTGCTTTGAATCAGGTGCATTTTTCTTAACCTTGCCTTTCGCAGGTAATTTGAAAGCAGCACTAATAAAAACAAAACAACCAGGGCTATTGTTAACAATTGCCAGCTTTTTAAACCTGTTTGATAATATATCCGGGAATAAAACTGCATTATCGCGTCTATAACGTTATTGATGTTCATTTGTATTGCTTTCCAATTATTATTTCATTTATCTGTTTTTCTTCCGGTAAATATTATTCGAACTTTTATAAAAATGAGAAAAGGCATACCCTGTACCAGAACGGTTCAGGGCATACTTTGGCAAGAAATATTTTTCTTTTCTAAACATAACATATTACATATAATAGACTTACGAAAAGTAATAACATATTTTATTGATAGTAATTTATCAGTTTGACTTGTTTGTGTCAAAAGGAAAATCGCTTATAAAATACTTTGGATTCATAATGTTACAATGGGTAATTTCGTGAATCTAAGGATTTACTATTTGTATTTCTTTTCTTAAAGAATAAATTTATATAAAACCAGTGATTTGTAATAATACTATCCTGAAAAATCGATTTTTATGGGAATTGACATGATTGCAGGAAGGATTTTAATAAAATTAATCATTTATTATAAAAAAAATTATTATCTAAGTGCAAAAAAATGTTGGATTTTCTCGAATTCATGCTACAATGACCCTTTTATATGTAATAAGGTATGAAGATTAACAGAAACGATAATAAATCAGGAAATATTAAGAGCTATGCCAACAATCAATCAATTAGTAAGACATCCTCGTGCAAAATCGAAGGGGCAAAAGCGTGTTTCGGATATTAGCGGCTCTCCCCAGAAGCGCGGCGTTTGTCTAATTGTAAGGACGCAAACCCCCAAGAAACCTAACTCGGCCTTGCGGAAAATCGCACGTGTAAGGCTCACTAACGGCAAGGAAGTTACCGCGTATATACCAGGTATCGACCATAATCTGCAGGAGCACAGCACTGTAATTATAAGGGGAGGTCGAGTCAGAGACCTGCCAGGTGTAAGGTATCATATCGTCAGGGGAGTTCTTGATTGTGCAGGTGTATCGAACAGGAAACAGGGAAGAAGCAAATACGGAGCAAAGAAAGGAAAATAAAGCGGGGTATTCAGACTTTACGCTTATTAAAATAGATTGAAAACCGGGAATATAAAATGAAAAGTTTTACAGCTTCAAATGAACAATTAAAACCAGATTCGAAATACAATAACAAGCTGGTTTCAAAATTTATCAACTGCCTGATGCTGGACGGGAAAAAAAGTACGGCACAGAAGGTTTTTTACGATGCTATGGACATAATCAGCAAAAAAGTCGCAGATGTAGGCGCGCTTGAAGTTTTCGAGAAAGCTATAAATAATACCAAACCTTTACTCGAGGTTCGCAGCAAGCGGGTCGGCGGGGCAAGTTACCAGGTGCCCATGCAGGTCAATGCAAAAAGACAGCAATCGCTTGCTTTCAGGTGGATTCTTGCTTCCGCAAGGTCAAAAAAAGGAAAACCAATGTCTGAAAGGCTCGCATCCGAATTGATTGATGCATACAATGAGCAGGGTGGTGCGATGACTACACGCGAGAATGTTCACAGGATGGCCGAAGCGAATAAGGCATTTGCTCACTTTGCCTGGTAAAAGAATCGTTTATTACTGCCACGGTGTTTTTTAAAGTTATAGCCGTGGCATTTTTTTTATATAGGTTTTGCAGATAGTGTTTTTACATAAAAATTGCTGCATAAAAATAACAACATGGGAACTCTTGCAAAAATACGAAATATAGGAATCATGGCTCATATTGATGCCGGCAAAACAACAGTAACCGAGCGCATATTATACTATTCCGGCAAAACGTATAAGATGGGAGAGGTCCATAACGGCACGGCAGTGATGGATTACCTGGAGGAAGAGCAGCAAAGAGGTATTACAATTACTTCTGCAGCGACAAAATGTCCCTGGAAAGGTTATGATATTAATCTCATCGACACACCCGGTCATATCGATTTCACTGCTGAAGTTGAAAGGTCTTTGCGTGTTCTCGATGGAGCAGTAGCAGTTTTTGACGGCAGCGAGGGAGTACAGGCACAAAGTGAAACAGTCTGGAGGCAGGGGCAAAAATACGAGCTTCCCTGTCTTTGTTTTGTTAATAAAATGGATAAAACCGGTGCAGACTTCGAGATGACTGTTGATAGTATTCGGGACAAGCTGCTTGCTGTCCCTGTTGTTATGCAGCTTCCTATAGGCTCTGAAGACAGGTTCAAAGGCATTATCGATCTTTTAAAAATGCAGGCTGTCTTTTATAAACAGGAAAAAATGGGAGCCACTTTTGAGGAGACCGAAATTCCTTCAAATTTACAGGAAAGTGCTCAGAAACAGAGAAATCTTCTAATAGAAACAGCCGCAGAATATGATGAGGAATTAATGGACTGCTATGTCCATGATAAACCTGTAAGCAGCGAAATAATTATGCGGGCAGTCAGAAAAGGTACTATAAGCAACAAAATAAATCCGGTTTTTGTTGGTTCAGCCTTGAAGTATATCGGTGTCCAGAGACTGCTTGACGGTGTTGTCGCGTATTTACCTTCCCCGCTGGAAAAACCTGTTCTGGAAGGGTATAAACCAGGTGATGAAAGCAAAAAAATATCGATAAAATGCGACCCCAATGAAAGTCTTGTAGCGCTTGCATTTAAGATAACCGGCGATGTTCACGGAGATTTATACTTTTTAAGGATTTACCAGGGCAGACTTAAATCGGGCAGCAGGGTGCTGAATCCCAACCGCAATAAAAAGGAGAATATTACCAGAATATTTGAGATGCATGCGAGTGATAGAAATGTTTTGGATTCCTGCAGTGCCGGGGATATCGTTGCAGTCGTTGGTTTAAAGCAGACCCTGACAGGTGATACTATCTGTGATCCGAAAAAGCCTGTTTGTTTGCCGAGTATTACTTTTCCCCAGACTGTTATTAATATGTCAATTGAGCCTCAAAGTGCTTCCGACAGGTCAAAATTGTCGGATGCTTTATCTGATTTAAAGCGTGAAGATCCTACTTTTGAATGTAAGGTCGATAGTGAAACAGGCCAGACAATTATTAGCGGCATGGGAGAATTGCACCTTGAAGTCTTACAACATAAATTGGTAAGAGAAAAAGGAGTAAATATTCGAGTTGGAAAACCCCGTGTTGCTTATAAAGAAGCAATTAAGCAGACTACTCATGCTGAAGGCAAATTCGTACGTCAAACCGGGGGGCATGGGCAATATGGGCATGTCGTATTACAAATAGAGCCTCTTTTGACTGAAGATGGTCATTGGAGAAACGATTTCGAGTTTGAAAATAAAGCTGGTGGTGATGCTGTACCTAAAGAATATGTTGGTGACGTCGAGAGAGGCTGTAAAGATGCTTTAGGCAGTGGTGTATTGGGGGGGTATCCTGTAATCGGAGTAAAAATAACATTACTTGACGGCTCTTTTCATACCGTAGATTCTTCAGGTCTGGCTTTTGAGCAGGCTGCGTCAATTGCCATTGAAAAACTAATTAAACAGGCTGGTCCGGTTTTATTAGAGCCTGTCATGAGACTTCAGATAGTTGTGCCGCAGGCTAATTTCGGAGCTGTACAGGGAAATTTGCTCGCAAGAAGGGGTTTGATTACTAATAGTCACATTCATGGAAATATGCAGGTAATCGATGCGAAGGCGCCTCTTGCTGAAATGTTTGGTTATTCAAGCGATATAAGGAGTATCACCGCCGGACGGGGTACTTTCACAATGGAACCTTTAAATTATGAAAAAGTTCCTGAGCAAATTGCAAAAGAAATTATTTTTTAAAAATATTTAAATATTTTTATTTTTTTTCCAACATTTTATTGACAGAGTTTTGTTTGTATGATAATCTCAGAAGTTTTCAGCCGTAGCGAGCATCGTCACGGATGACTTTGCGAAACATTTAGTTGGGCTGTGGCAAATCTGTGAAACGTTAGACAGGGATGGAATATTGGTTTTTTTAGGGGTGTACCAGAACCCGGAAAAGTGTACGGGATGGTCATTACAAGGATTAAACCCCAAGTCTTTTAAGGAAGGCGAATTTGATAACTGAAGATTGGTAAAATAGGAAGAAATAATCGAAAGTAAATCAAAAAGGCCTTTCCTGCCGTTATTAGATAGATTAGTTATAGTTGATAACAATAAAACTGTAACCTTAAAGGGTATAGCAGAATAATCAGCTATTCTGAAAGGTTAAAAAAGAAAGTAGTAGCGAAAAGGGAAATTATGGCTACTGAAACTGAAAGAATAAGAATAAAAATGGAATCCTACGATCACAGGACTCTTGATACTTCCGCCAAGGAAATAGTAGATCACGCTCGTAAAACGAACGCCCGTGTCAGTGGTCCGGTTCCGCTTCCTACGAGGGTAGAAAGATATACAGTTTTACGAAGTCCTCATATCGATAAGAAATCGCGTGAGCAATTCGAATTAAGAACCCATAAACGTCTTATTGATATTCATGAAGCCAATGCACGAACTGTCGAGGTATTGAATCGTCTGGTAGTGCCCGCCGGAGTTTTTGTAAGGATTAAAGCCTGATAGTATTCAGGATTAAATTGGGAAAAATAAGTAATGGCGATGCTGTTAGGTAAAAAAGTTGGAATAACTCAAGTGTATGATGACCTGGGCAACATGGTTCCGGTGACCGTCATACAAGCCGGACCATGTGTTGTAATGCAGGTTAAAACTCCTGAATCTGACGGTTATAATGCGATTCAGCTTGGTTTTAACGATACCAAACCCTCACGAAGATTAAATCCGGCAATAGGACATGCGAAGAAAGCTGGTACAACTCCGAAGAAATTTATCAGGGAGATGCGTTTGACTGTGGATGCAGAACAATATAAAGCAGGTGATTCGCTTTCTGTTTCTGTGTTTGCCGATGAAAAAATAGTTGATATTATCGGAACAAGCAAGGGAAAAGGTTACGCTGGAGTAATGAAGAGGCATCATTTTGCCGGTTTTCCGGCCTCGCACGGTACAGAACGCAAGCACAGGGCACCCGGCTCTCAGGCAGGCTATGGTACTGATCGTGGTCATGGTGGTAATATTAAAAAAGGTAAAAGAATGGCCGGCCATATGGGACATGTTCGTATTACGTCCAAGAACCATGAGCTTGTTAATATAGATGAGGATAATAATTTATTGATTGTAAAAGGTTCTATTCCAGGCCCTGCGGACGGGTATTGTATTATTCGCAGTGCGAAAAAAGCAGGTGTAAAAAAAGGTAAATGAGATAAGCTGCGAATTTACTGAAAAATAAAATGACCGTCGGGGCAGTAACCGAATTATAAAAGAGAATTGAAAAAATGATAGATTTGGCTGTTTATAATATTCAGGGACAAGAAGTTGAGAGCTTAAAAATAGACAAGGAAGCTCTTGGCGGCTCAGTCAGATACCCTCTGCTTAAACAGGCTATTGTAATGTACCATGCGAATAAACATGTTGGAACCGCGGCAAATAAAGGCAGAAGCATGGTTGCCGGCTCGGATAAGAAGCTATTCAGGCAAAAAGGTACGGGAAATGCCAGGGTCGGAAATATAAGAACAGGTAAAAGAGTAGGCGGCGGTGTTATTTTTGCCAAGACTGTGAGAGATTTTGGTAAGAGGATGCCCAGGAAGCAGAAGAAATTGGCCAGAAACTCGGCAATATTGGCCAAACTTTTCAGTAATAATATAGTTGTTGTCGATGAGCTTAAATTCGAGAAACCTCGTACACGTGATTTCGTAAATGTCCTGAATAACCTGAAGATCGAACGAAGCTGTCTTGTAACGATTCCATCGATAGATGAAAATATTTATAAATCAGTAAAGAATATTCCTCAAATAACCATCACACTGGTAACCGACCTTAACGCCGGTGAAATTTGCAGTTTTCAAAAGATGTTATTTACCAAAGAAGCGTTTTTATCCATCTTGAGCCAGGATAAGGAAAATAATAATTAACAGGTATTATTGTGGATGATTTTAACGTTATAATAAGGCCTTTAGTAACAGAGCAGGGTATGCACTTTGCAAATGTCAAAAGTGCGTATTCTTTTCAGGTAAATAAAAGGGCCAATAAGGCGCAGATAAAAAATGCCGTCGAGAAAATATACAATGTAAAAGTGCAGAAAGTAAGAACTGCCAATCGTCCCGGGAAATTTCGCCGCAAAGGCAGGACCCAGGGACAAACGCCAAGCTGGAAAAAGGCAGTTGTGTTTTTGGAGCCTGATTTTCATATTGATTTATTTTAGTTAATATTAAGAGATACACGTTATGGGTATTCGAGTTTATAGACCAACAAGTGCCGGACGAAGAAACAGTTCCGTCAATGATTATGCCGAGCTTACGACTGCAAAGCCTGAGAAGTCACTTTGTAAGCGTATTAAAAAGAGCGGCGGCAGAAATCATTCCGGCATGACTACTGTCCGCTTCAGGGGCGGCGGAGCGAGAAAAATCTATCGAATCATCGATTTTAAGCGTAATAAAGATAACATTCCCGCTAAGGTGGCAACAGTCGAATACGATCCGAATCGGGATTGTTTTATTTCACTGCTGCACTACCTTGATGGTGAAAAAAGGTATATCTTGTCTCCGTTTGGCATAAAAGTCGGAGACGTTTTGGAAAGCGGGACATCCTGTGAGCCTAAAACCGGCAATGCGATGCCGATGGAATCAATTCCGGCCGGTCTTGAAATTCATAATATTGAAATGAGAGCAGGACAGGGCGGAAAGCTCGTAAGAGGCGCAGGAAACGCAGCGAGAATCGTAGCAAAGGAAGGTGATTGGGTCACCATTATTTTACCAAGCGGTGAAATGCGCATGCTGCGCAAGGAATGTCGTGCAACAATCGGCAAGCTGAGCAATCCCGATCATCAAAACGTTCGTATCGGCAAGGCGGGACGCCAGCGTTATTTGGGGCGCAGACCTCATGTAAGGGGAAAAGCACAGAATCCTGTCTCCCATCCGATGGGCGGCGGTGAAGGCAGAGCCAATGGCGGCAGACATCCATGCTCACCTACCGGTGTGCTGGCAAAAGGCGGAAAAACAAGAAACCCGCGAAGTATAAGTAATAAAAGAATTATTAGAAGACGCAAAAGTAAAAAAGAGAAACAATTGAATATATAATCTAATCGTGAAAATGATTATACAATAAGAGTTACCAGATATGGGAAGATCTCTGAAAAAAGGACCGTTTGTAGATGAAAAACTGTTTGCCAAGGTGAACAGGCAGGTTGCAGCAGGCTCACATGAGCCGATCAAAACCTGGGCCAGAAAATGCACGATAGTTCCGGAGTTTGTCGGTTTTACTTTTTTGGTGCATAACGGTAAAATTTTTAACAAAGTTTTTATCACTGAAGACATGGTTGGCCACAAGCTTGGTGAATTTTCACCAACAAGGATTTTCAAGGGACATTCGAGTAAGAAAATAAAGTGACGTAGGGCTGGAAACTCGTATATGAGTGATAAATCATATACAAGTGAGCTGATTACGAGAAACAAAATATGTTAAGCTCAGAAAAATTAAAAGAAATAAGTCGTGAACAGCAGATGAATATCGAGGAGTTGGCCCGTCATCTTGTCAGGGCGGGATTCGACCAGGAGCAGGCTGTTTCAGCTATCAGGAACTGGAACAAAGGTCTTTTCAAGCCCAAACCAGGTGCAGAAGACATGCGTCGTCTTGCATCAGCTCTTTCTGTCGAGGTAAATGAGTTGTCCGACTGGCGTTCTTCGTGCCGATATGCTCCGGTTTCAGCCCAAAAAGCCCGTTTGGTTACACAGTTGATAAACGGCAGAAGCGTTCAGGATGCCTCAGACGTGTTAAAGTTCACGAGAAAACGTGCCGCGTCAATTATTGATAAAGTCCTTAAAAGTGCAATCGCAGATGCAGATGAGCAGCAGGCGGATGTCGATAATCTTTATATAAGCTGTGCCAGGGTTGACGATGCCGGCGTTCGTATTGGAACAAAAAGGTGGATTCCGAAAGACAGGGGCAGGGCGCATCCTATTCGCAAGAAAGCCTGCCATATACATGTAACAGTAACGCAAATATAATAAACAAGTGAAATTATATACGAAATAAAATTATGGGTCAGAAAACATCGCCAATTGGTTTTAGAACGGGAGTGACACTCGGATGGCAGAGCACATGGTTTGCCCCGAAGGCGAACTACGGGGAATTTCTCGTCGAGGACCAGAAAATTCGTAAATTTGTTGATAAGAAATTTAATCGCAGCGTGCCTAACGGTGCAGTTGCCAAGGTTCAGATAATTCGCACGCGTAACGAAGTGAAAGTAACGCTGTACAGCGCCAGGCCCGGCGTAGTGATTGGTCCCAGGGGCGGGGAAGTTGACAAGTTAAGAGAAGAGCTTGAGGACCTTACCAGGCGTAAAATAAGCGTTAATGTCATCGAGATAAAAGAGCCGGACCTTAATGCTACTTTAGTTGCAGAAGCTATTGCAGAACAGCTCGGCAAGCGTGCTTCTTTTCGGCGTACGATGAAACAGTTTTGCGAATCCGCGATGAATGCAGGTGCCAGGGGAGTAAAAATAATATGTTCAGGCCGTTTGGCAGGTTCGGAAATGGCCAGGAAAGAAATGCAAAAAATGGGCAGTATTCCCTTACATACACTGGATGCTGATGTGGATTATGCCACTGCAACGGCGAGAACTACATACGGAGCTATTGGCATAAAGACCTGGATTTACAAAGGTAAATTCGGAGAAGAGAACGAGCAGGCCATTCAGCGTCAGCGTCGCCGACCATCGAAACGTGTAAGTTCCGGGCCAAGAGGCAGGGACAGAACAAAATATGAACAGGGTGAAAAACGTGATGCTGCTGAAAATGCAGACTCAGCTCCTCAGGCTGAAGCAGATACGAATGAACAGAATAATCAACAGGGCAGCTAAAAACCTGTGTATTATAGAATGAAAGAATTTTTTTCATAAGAAGTTTTACAAAGGTCTAATACTATGGCAATGATGCCAAAAAGAGTTAAATATCGTAAGAGCCAGCGAGGCAAAATGAAGGGCAATGCCAACAGGGGCAATTATGTTGCTTTCGGGGAATACGGCCTCCAGGCTCTTGAAACCAGTTGGGTAACTGCCAGGCATATTGAAGCCGGACGTGTTGCTGCGACCCATTTTTTACATCGTGAAGGCAAAGTTTATATCAGGATATTCCCGAGTAAGCCTGTAAGCTCCAAACCTTTGGAAACAAGAATGGGCAAAGGCAAGGGCGAAACCGAGTTTTGGACAGCCAGTGTCAAACCCGGTCAGATTTGTTTCGAGATAGGCGGCGTGGATGAAGAAGTGGCAAAACAGGCGCTGGTCAGGGTTGCTCATAAAATGCCTATTAAATGCAGATTTGTCAGGCGAAGACATTCGCTGTAAGAAAGAGTTGATATAAATGAAACCACAACATTACAGAGAAATGAGTCACGATGAACTTGATGTGAAGCTGCAGGAGCTTGAAAAGCACTTGTTTGATCTGCGTTCGCAATCAGTTACGGAAAAGCTTGAAAACTCCAAGGCGATAATTAATGTCAAACGTGACATTGCCAGGATAAAAACAATAATGCGTGAAAGAGCGTTAGCTTCGATGAAAGCTTAAAGATTGGAAATAAAGGATGCCGGAACAAAAGATAAAACCTGTAACTGCCGTAGTAGTTAGCAAGAGCGGCGATAAGAGTGTAAAAGTTGCTATTGACTATAAGGTTAAGCATCCCAAATACGGCAAGTATATGAAGCGCAGGACTACATTAGCTGTTCATGACGAACATAATAAAAGTGCTGTCCGTGATATCGTGGAAATAGTAGAATCCAGGCCTTACAGTAAAACCAAAAGTTGGCGTCTCGTAAGGGTGCTGGAGCATATAGTTCAGGAATAGTTGAGATTTGATATAATGATTCAACAGGAAACAATGTTGGACATAGCTGATAACTCCGGTGTTAGAACGGCGTTGTGCATTAAAGTTCTGGGAAAATGTGGTTCCAGGGGAAAAATGTCTCGTCCCTGCGCCGGTATCGGAGATGTAATCTGTGTTGCGATAAAAAAATGTTTGCCGAGCTGCCAGCTTGATGACAAGAAAGTGCACAAGTGTGTTATCATTCGCACTAAAAGCCCTGTTAAACGCAAGGACGGCAGCTATGTAAGGTTTGACAGCAATGCCGCTGTAATGATTGATAATGACGGCAACCCGATAGGGACAAGAATTTTCGGCGCGGTTGCACGTGAGCTTCGTGAGAAAAACTATATGAAAATTATCTCACTGGCTGGTGAGGTAGTCTGAAAAACCCGGTATGAGACATTACAGGATATAATTTATGGCTTTACATATAAAAAAAGGTGATACAGTGGAAATAATTGCCGGCGACCACAGGGGCGCTACTGGCAGGGTATTGCGTGTTGATCCGGATAAGAACCGGGTTGTTGTCCAGGGACATAATCTTGTGAAAAAACATGTCAGGCCTTCCCGCAAGAACCCGCAGGGAGGCAGAATAAATGTCGAGCAGCCGATACATATAAGTAATGTTTTACCGGTAAATCCGAAAAGCTCGAAAGGCAGCAAAGTTCGTTATAAAATAGAAAAAGACGGAAGCAAAAAACGCATTGCCGTCGATGGCTCGGAAATTGGAGTTGTAAGAAAGGCAAAATAACTGAAAATAATATCAATTGTCCTGTTTAGGAAGGTTATTAGGTTACCAGAGATACGTAATGGCTCGTTTGAAAGACTTATATAAATCGAAGATAGTTCCGGAGTTAACCAGTGAGTTTAACTACAGGAATCCTATGGCGGTCCCCCGCATGGCAAAGATAGTTGTTTCTATGGGTGTAGGAAAAGCGATACAGGACAAAAAGTTCCTGGAGATGGCTAAGAAAGACCTGACAATGATTTCCGGTCAAATACCTGTAGTTTGCAAAGCTAAAAAGAGCGTCTCGAACTTCAAGCTTCGTGAAGGAATGGAAACCGGACTTAAAGTAACAGTTCGCGGTATCAGGATGTATGAGTTTATGGACAGGCTTATTAATCTTGCAATACCTCGTGTACGCGACTTCCGCGGTTTAAATGCAGAGGGCTTTGACGGCAGGGGAAATTATTCGATGGGCCTGTCGGAACAAAGTGTGTTTCCGGAAATTAACGCTGCCAAGGTAGAGTTTCAGCAGGGGATGAATATAACGTTCGTAACAACGGCGAAAACCGATGACGAGGCAAGAAAAATGCTTCAGCTTTTTGGTATGCCCTTTAAAAAGGATTAGTGTGGAATGATTTTGGAGTGTGTAAATGTCAACTAAGGCACTTGAAAACAAGGCAGAAACAAAGCAGAAATTTCGTGTAAGACAATACACACGCTGCCAGCTCTGCGGCAGGTCTAAAGCTGTCTATCGAAAGTTTAAGATATGCAGGATTTGTTTCAGAACTCTTGCCAACGAAGGTAAGATACCGGGTGTGAAAAAAGCAAGCTGGTAGGGATAAATATAAATTGTTTTTAAGCAGATACAATTTAAGAGAAATTAAAATATGAGTTTAAGTGATCCTATTGCTGATATGCTGACAAGAATTCGCAACGCTGCGCGTGTGAATAAAAACGAGGTCGTGATTAAGGCCACGAAAATATGTGAAGGTATTGCGAATGTCTTAAAAAAGGAAGGTTACATCGAAGATTATGACCGCATCGAGGACAGCAGGCAGGGAATATTAAGGATAAAATTAAAATATAACCTGGAAGGCCATTCTATAATAAACGAAATCAAAAGGTCAAGTAAGCCCGGTTGCAGAACATATTTACCTGTGGATAAGCTTCCCCGTGTTATGGCTGGCATGGGTATAGCAATTGTCTCGACAAGCAAGGGTGTAATGAGTGACAGAAGCTGCCGCGAAGCCAACGTCGGCGGTGAAATACTTTGTACGGTAAGCTAATGAGTCGTATTGGACAAAAACCTGTTGAAATACCTGCGGGTGTAAAAGTCGAGCAGAACGGTGATGTCATAACTGTTTCAGGACCGCTCGGCAAGCTGCAAATCAGCAGCCATCCGCTTATAAAAGTAAAAGTTGAAGATTCTCAGAAGAGAGTATTAGTTGAAAACGAACAACCTCAAAACCGCAAAGGTAAGCAAATGCACGGCACAATACGTGCGCTTATTGCAAATATGGTAAAAGGTGTAAGTAAAGGTTTTGAGAGAAAAATGGAAATATACGGAACCGGATACAGTGTCAAGGAACAGGGTAATAAACTGATTTTCCAGGTAGGCTATTGCCATACAAGAGAGCAGGTAATACCGGAAAGTGTAAAAGTTAAAATTGATGTGGCGGCTACAAGGGGTAACGACGTGCCTGCAAAATTCAGTCTTTCGTCAATAGATAAAGCTGTTCTTGGAAAGTGTGCCTCCGAGATAAGAAAAATCCACCCCCCGGAACCGTATAAAGGCAAGGGTATCCGGTATGCCGACGAACAAGTGAGCCGTAAAGAAGGCAAGGCATTTGCCTCGGGAGCATCGTAAAAATGAATACCAAGAGTATGCAAAAAGCAGCATTGAGACGCAAATACCATACACGAAAGAAAATTTTCGGTACACCGGACAGGCCTCGTTTGACGGTATTTCGCTCAAACAGGCATATTTATGCACAGATTATCGATGATACGGCAGGAGCTACACTTGCTTGTGCAAGCACAAAATCAAAGGCAATGCATGGGCAATTGGCTAAGTCGGGAAATAAAAAGGCTGCTGAAATAATTGGCGAAGCAATCGCCAAGCAGGCTCTCGGTGTTGGTATTAAATGTGTTTCTTTCGATAAGAATCGATATAAATTTCATGGCAGGGTCGAAACTCTTGCCAAGGCGGCCAGAAAAGCCGGATTGGATTTTTAATAAAAAATTACTATAAGGTTTGGAGAAAAAATTGGCAGTAGAACCTGTTAAATTAGCAGATCAGGAAGAAAAACCTCTCGAAGATACGGTTGTCAAGGTTTTTCGCTGTTCTAAAGTAGTAAAAGGTGGCCGAAGATTCAGTTTCGCTGCGCTGGTTGTAGTTGGTGATCGAGACGGAACTGTCGGTGTAGGATATGGCAAGGCTAATGAAGTTCCGCAGGCGGTTGAAAAAGCTGTAAAAGATGCCAAAAAGAACCTTTGCCGGATAGAGCTGATTGAGCGCACTATTCCTCATCAGACACACGGCAAGTATAGAGCTACAAGAATAACAATGGTGCCTGCCAGTCCCGGAACAGGAGTAATCGCCGGCTCCAGCGCGCGCGCGGTGCTCGAATATGCCGGAGTACAAGACGTTCTTACGAAAGTTTATGGAAGTACTTCTGCAAAAAATGTTGTTAAAGCCACACTGGATGGCTTATTAAAATTACGCAGTAAGGAAATGGTAGAATCCCTTAGAGGAGTGGCAATTAAGAATTAGTTGCCGAAAGACTATAGGGTAATTTGAATGTTAAATCACGAAATAACATCTATTGCAGGTAAACATACCCGGCGTCGCAGGATAGGCAGAGGTTCGGGCAGCGGTCACGGCAAAACATGCGGCAGAGGCGCCAAAGGCAGCGGCAGCAGGGCTGGAGCCAGGTCTGTTTCGTTGTACGAAGGTGGACAGATGCCGCTCTTTCGCAGGCTTCCAAAAAGAGGTTTCAGCAATTTTGATTTTGCCAAACCATGTGAAATTGTAAACCTTTGCCAGTTGGAAAGATTCGATGATGGCGCCGTTGTCGGGCTGGAGCAGCTTTCAGATGCCGGTTTGATAAACAGTAATAATAGCAGGGTTAAAATACTGGGCAAGGGAGACCTGACAAAGAAATTGCAGGTTACAGCTCATAAGTACAGCAAAAGCGCCGAGCAGAAAATTACAGCTATCGGCGGCTCTGCCAACCTTGTTAAGAAAACGGATAGAACTTAGGCTGATTAAGCCGAATAAAATATAAGATTGAAATTATGCTTGGAACTGTAGTAAACATATTCAGAATACGTGATCTTCGCAATAAGATACTTTTTACTGTTGCGCTGCTGATTATATACAGGATTGGTTTCCATATTCCTGTTCCGGGATTTGACAGCGCAAAAGTAATTCCGGCAGCAACAGATTCCAGCTCGCCCATAGGAAGGGCTGCTGAAATGATGCGCATGTTTACAGGCGGAACATTCAGACAAAGCAGCTTGTTCGGATTGGGGATTATGCCTTATATCACAGCTTCGATTATTCTTATGCTGCTCGGCGAGGTTGTTCCTGCTTTGAAGAAACTGCGCCAGGAAGGACAAACGGGTCATAAAAAGATACAGGAATATACCCGGTATCTGACGGTGTTCGTATGTATTATTCAGGCGATGATGTTTATGAAATGGCTGGGAGGCAACGATTTAATTTATGCAGGTATGACTGGTCGTGCTGTCCTGATGGGTGTTGTCGGAATGACAGCAGGAACAATTTTCCTGATGTGGCTTGGTGAGCAGATAGATGAATATGGCATTGGCAACGGAATAAGCCTGATTATTATGGCTGGCATCGTTTCCAGGATGCCCTGGGTAGTTAGAGATGTCTGGAAAAGAGCCGATTTTACTATATCTGCTTCGTCTTCAGCAGGCAGTTTGGGACCGATAAAGATATTATTTCTTATAGCTGCTTTTGTTTTCGTTGTTGCAGGTGCAATATTAATAACCCAGGGACAGCGAAGAATACCTATTCAGCAGGCCAAACAGATGCGCGGCAGAAGAATGTACGGCGGTCAAAGGCATTATCTGCCTTTGAGGGTAAATCACGGCGGTGTCATGCCGATTATTTTCGCTTCGAGCTTTATGATGTTCCCGCCGATTATTTTCAGCAGATTGGCGCATACGTTTCCTCTGTCTAATACCCTGTTAATGCTCAATGAAGCATTCGGCTATGGTTCATATATATATAATGTTTTATATATTGTATTAATATTTTTATTCGCTTATTTTTGGGTTACAGTACAATTTCAGCCCAAGGAAATGGCTAAAAACCTTCGCGATGCAGGCAGCTTCATACCGGGTCTTCGTCCCGGCAGAAGAACCGCTGAATATCTCGAAACTGTAATGACCAGGATAACTTATTTCGGAGCGGCTTTTTTGGCAATAATCGCTGTTATACCTACGGTCGTCTCAATAGCTATGGGAGTTGAGTATAGTATTACAAATTACCTGGGAGGCACGGGTTTATTGATAGTTGTAAGTGTCTCACTTGATTTGGTTCAAAAAATAGAAGCCAATCTCCTGATGCGAAGTTACGATGGATTCAGCAGTGCCGGAAGAATAAAAGGAGCGTATGCATGAGAATAGTATTATTAGGAGCGCCTGGTTCCGGAAAAGGAACCCAGTGTAAAAATATTGTCGAGCAATACGGCCTGCTTCATCTGTCCAGCGGTGATATACTCCGAAAGGAAAGAGCCGCAAAAAGTGATTTGGGAAAAAAAGCACAAAGCTATATGGACTCCGGAGCTCTTGTGCCTGATGACATTATAATTAAAATGATGGCAAAAGCCATTGGAAAGGCTCCCGGGGAAGGCTTTATATTGGATGGTTTTCCAAGAACCGTCAACCAGGCAATAGAGCTTGATAAATCAATGGCTGCTGCAGACCTGGAAATTGATTTTGTCGTGAACCTTGAGGTTGACGACAAGATTATTGAAGGACGCATAACAGGCAGAAGAAGCTGTCCAAAATGCGGTGCGGTTTATCATATTGAAAACATGAAGCCGAAAAACGATAATGTTTGTGACAACGATGGAACCGAGCTTGTGCAAAGGCCAGACGATACAGTTGAAGTTGTAGCGAATAGATTAAAAAATTACCACCAGCAGACGGAACCGCTGGTGGATTATTATAAAAATAACGGCACTGTTTATGACGTTAAAGCCGACAGGGACCCGGATGAAGTTAAAGCTGATATTTTCGATTTACTGGATCCCACGGTGTAAACGTGAAGCGCTCATTAGTATTTGTTAATTTGATATGAGATACGAAAATAAATGGCTATAACGCTTCGCAGCCAGAGAGAAATAGAGTTAATGCGTCAGGCGGGAGCTGTTGTAGCAGATGTTCTTTTAAAATTAAAAGAGAATTCGAAGCCTGGAGTAACTACCGCCCGTCTGAACACTATGGCAATGCAACTGGTTAAAGATGCGGGAGCAGAAGCCTTATTTAAGGGTGTTCGTTCTCCCCTGACTAAAGTTCCGTTTCCGGGTGTAATTTGCACCTCGATTAACGAGCAGCTTGTTCACGGAATACCTTCTGAAAAGACAATACTTAATGAAGGTGACATACTAAGTATAGATTTCGGTGTCAGGCTCAACGGCTATTGCGGTGATTCAGCAATAACTATTGCTATTGGACAAATAAGCAGAGAAAAACGCAGGTTGATGGATTTAACAAAAAGTATTCTTGACATGGCAATAGCAAAAGCCGCTCCTGATGTGAAATGGAGTGAAATAGCGGCTCTGATGCAGCAGAAAGCAGAGTCAGCCGGCTTTTCAGTAGTTAGAGACTTTGTAGGGCATGGTATTGGCACGAATATGCACGAAGACCCGAAAGTGCCTAATTTCGTGAGCAAGGAATTGCTTGCAAATGATATTATTCTGACTGTAGGTATGGTAATAGCGGTTGAACCGATGGTAAACGCCGGCTCAAGCGCAGTAAGGACGCTGAGAAATGGATGGACCGTGATAACGAAAGATAAAAAATGCTCAGCTCATTTTGAACATACTATAGCAATAGTGAAAAATGGCTGCGAAGTATTAACAATGAAGAAGTAATAAATGGTATCTCAAATAAATCACGGTCAAAAAGAAAAAAACATGGCAAAGAAGGACACAATAAGATTGCAGGCCAGGGTGATCGAAGCTTTGCCGAATGCGATGTTTAAGGTCGAGCTTGAAAACGGCCATAAGATACTGGCGCACGTTTCGGGTAAAATGCGTATGAATTTCATTCGTATTTTACCTGGTGATTCAGTTACTGTTGAAATGTCGCCTTATGACCTCAACAGGGGCCGGATAGTGTTAAGAAGTTAGCAGGGGCTTAAAATGCCTTGTGTGTGAGCAGGTAATTAAGTCTCGCTTTATAATTAAAAGAACAGGTTTGATAAATGAAAGTTAGAAGTTCCGTAAAACGTATATGTGAAAACTGTAAGATTGTCCGTCGCAAAGGTGTTGTGCGCGTGGTTTGCACAAATCCGAGGCACAAACAGCGACAGGGTTAGCTGGTGGTTATATGTTTTTGAGCTTCGTACTCCGGGAATATAAGTTGACTGTTAAAAATAATAACAAGGAGTTGATATGCCGCGTATAGTTGGTGTTGATATACCCAACGACAAATCGATATGGATTGCTATGACTTATATCGTTGGTATAGGTAAACATACTTCTGAGAAGATACTGAAAGAAGCCGGCGTTGATAAGAATATTAAAGCCGGCAAAGTTACTGAAGATGAGCTTAGCAAGATAACACAGATAATTGATCGCAGTTATATCGTTGAGGGTCAGTTGCGCCGCCAGGTGTCTCAGAATATTGCCCGGCTTCGTGATATCAGTTGTTACAGGGGTATGCGCCATAGAAAAGGCTTGCCTGTTCGCGGGCAATGCACCCAGAGTAACGCCCGAACAAGAAAAGGGCCAAGGAAAACTGTTGCAGGCAAAAAAGGTGTAAAGGAAGCTCATGGATAATTTTATTGTTGGGATAAAAAGATAATACGAGAGGAATAATGGCAAAAAAGGCAAAAAGAAAAGTAAGAAAAAATATTGTTCGTGCTATTGTTCATATAAAGGCAACTTTTAACAATACATTGATAACTATTACGGATTTGGATGGAAATGCCGTTTGTACAAGCTCTACAGGTTGTGTTGGCTTCAAAGGCTCTCGCAAGAGCACGCCTTTCGCCGCGCAGAAGGCGGCACAGCGTTGTGCCAATTCGGCAATGCGTAATGGTGTTCGTGAAGTGGAAATAAGAGTTAAAGGGCCGGGTTCAGGACGTGAATCCGCTATTTCGGCTCTCCAGCAGGCCGGGCTGCGCATCGCTTCGATAGAAGATGTGACTCCTCTGCCTCATAATGGCTGCAGGCCGCCCAAGCGAAGAAGGGTTTAATCCCTTAAATTAAAGATTTTTTTGGAGATGAATAATTGAGATGGGACGTTATTTGGATTCATCTTGTAAACAGTGTCGTCGTGAAGGTATGAAGCTGATGCTTAAAGGCATAAGGTGTGAAACTGCTAAATGCCCGATTGAGAAAAAACAACGTAACCTGGCACCTGGAATGCACGGCTGGCGCAGAGGCCGAAGCAGCGATTACGGTGTGCGCTTGCGGGAAAAACAAAAAGTAAAAAGGTATTATGGCATACTGGAGAGACAATTTATGCGGTGCTTCCGGCGAGCTGAGCAGATTAAGGGTAATACCGGTGAAAATTTGCTGCAATTGCTCGAAAGACGCCTGGATAATGTTGTATATAAGCTGAATTTTGCTCCTTCCCGCAAGGCGGCAAGACAGCTAATTTCACATGGTCACATTTACGTGAACGGGCGAAAAATTAACATTAGTGATTATACGACGAAAATCGGGGACAGAATTTCTGTCAAGAATTCCGGAAGAAGTACAAAGAAAGTTAAAGAGCAATTGGAGAGCAGTCCGAATTATTCTACTCAGAGCTGGCTGCAGTTAGCCAGGGAAAAAACTGAAGCTACCGTAGTTGCCCTCCCGACAAGAGACGATGTCCAGATTCCAGTTGAAGAACAGTTCGTTGTGGAATTCTGTTCGAGATAAAAATTGTGTTTGATTTTATAGAGTTGAGTTCCGATAGGGTCTGTTTTTATTAAAATTTATCGAAATTAAGTCTTGTCGGCTCAGAATTGTAGAGGAGTATTATATGCGTGTTACATGGCGTGGTTTGGAGTTGCCGACCCGTGTTGAAAAAGACATGGTTATATCGAGCGAAAAATATGGCCGGTTCTTTATCGAGCCATTTGAACGTGGTTTCGGTACGACTATTGGCAATAGTCTCAGACGCATATTGCTTTCCTCTCTGGAAGGTGGTAGCGTTACTTCCTTAAAAATCAAGGGTGTTGACCATGAATTCAGCTCGATAAAAGGTGTAATGGAAGATGTAACTGATATTGTTTTAAATATCAAGAGTCTGATTATCAGGCTCAATGATCAGGGGCCTAAAAAAATGCACATTTCAGCAAATAAAGCAGGTGTTATTACGGCCGCTAATATTATTGCTGATCCAGCAATTGAAGTTATCAACAAAGACCTCGTGCTGGCTACCTTAACGGAAGATATTCATTTTGAAATGGAAATGATAGTCGAAAATGGACGGGGTTATGTACCAGCTTCAGAAAGAATTGAAGATGCAGACAGGTTTGAGCAGGAAATAGGGGTAATAGTGCTCGACGCAGTTTATTCACCTGTTACAAGAGTACGCTATACTACCGAAAATACGCGTGTGGGCCAGAAAACAAACTACGACAAGCTGATTCTTGAGATATGGACGAACGGCACGATTCTGCCGGAAATGGCGCTGGTTGAAGCCGCTAAAATTTTGCGTAAGCACGTCAATCCGTTTGTACAATACTTCGAGCTTGGAGAACAAACTGCAGCAGCATCTGAAATTCCGGAAGTGGAAACAGAAGAGCAAAAAGTCGATGAAGAGTTGAACCAGAAAATGGCTATGCCTATTCAGGAATTGGAATTATCGGTAAGAGCAAGTAATTGCCTCGAATCAGCTAAGATCGAAACTGTCGGTGATTTAATGAGAATGTCAGAATCTGAACTGTTAAAAATTCGCAGTTTTGGCAAAACTTCTCTGCGGGAAATTAAAAGAAAACTCGCCGATATAGGATTGTCTTTGAATGATAATGGAAAGTAATTTTTTGATAGATTCCGGATTTTTTTCCCGGAAAAGAGGGTTTATTAGATATGCGTCATAAAGTAGCAGGACGTAAGTTAAGCAGAACAAAGGAGCATCGTCTGGCAATGCGCAGGAATTTGGTAGCTTCGCTTTTCGAGCACGAAACTATTTCTACGACGATTGAAAAAGCAAAGGAGGTAAAACCCTTTGCAGAGAAACTTATTACCTTGGCTAAAAAGGGTACGTTGACTGCCAGACGCAGGGCTATTTCTTTGCTTGGAAATAGAGATATAATTGGTTTTGAAGACGGAGTTGAGGTAAAGAAAGGAACAGTAATCGGAAAGCTCTTTAGTGACCTTGGGCCAAGATACCTCGACAGGCCGGGAGGCTATACGAGGATAATTAAACTTTCATTAAGAAGATTGGGTGATAATGGTCAGCTTGTTCTGCTTCAACTGGTCGGTGCCGATGAGAGCATTGAAAATACCACGAAAACATCGAATAAAAAACGTTCTCGAAGAGCAGCGGCAGCCGCTCAAGCCGAAAAAACCTCTGCCGAAGTACAGGAAGAAATTGAAGTAGAAGAAACTGGTCAGAATCAGGAACTTTCGGAATCATCCGGGATTCCGGAAGCTGAAACAGAAAATTCCGAAGAACAAAATAAGCAGGATGAATAATCCAGAGTTTTACGAAAACATTTTATGAATGCGGATGATTGCCTTTTTTGCAAAATGGCAGCCGGACAGATTCCGGTTACTAAAATATATGAAGATGATGTTGTTTTGTCCTTTTTGGATATAGGTCCTATAAGTGACGGCCATACATTAGTGATACCCAAACAACACTACGAAAAATTGCATACTTGTCCGCCGGAGCTTTTAGCTCAGGTGGCTTCTCGTATAGGTAAAATTGCCGGTGCTGTTATATCTGCGATGAAATCAGATGGTTATAATATATTGTGTAATAACGGCAGGGCTGCCGGCCAGGTTATAGAGCACTTGCATTTTCATATAATACCGCGCTTAACAGGAGATGGTGTTTTTAACCGCTGGCCTGCTTTTAAATACAAAGAAGGAAAGATTGAAAAATTAGCAGAGCAAATTCGCAAAAAGCTGTGATTTAATTTTGTTATAATTGATTACAAAATTTTTTATGATATAATTTAAAAATGACCGCGGGGTAGAGCAGTCTGGTAGCTCGTCGGGCCCATAACCCGGAGGTCGGAGGTTCGAATCCTCCCCCCGCTATTGACATAAGTAAGGCAGTCGCAAGGACTTAGATGTGACTGCCTTTTTTCGTATATATGGTGACTGTCATTAAATTGTAATAGTCATTTGCATCCAGTTGTTTATCATCTAATAGTCATTCAATTGAAATCATGCCTAAAGCAATCTCTGGTAGACTATTTATTATTGGTTAATTTTCCATGGAGACTGTTATGGCTCACATATATAAACGGGGATGTAAATTTTGGATCAGCTACTATCTAAGCGGAAAGCTGATTCAGAAATCGCTTATGACTAAAAATGAACGAGTTGCATTAACCAAAAAGAAACGTATCGAGTATGAACTTTCTCTTGGTGATCTTCATCTTGCCAGTAAAACACCACTCTCGGCCGTACTGCAGGCCTTCTGCAAAGAATTGATGACTACTCGTACATTTAAATCATACAAAAATGACTTTAGTCGGCTTCGTATCTTCTTTGGCCCTGTATGTGACCTGCTGGAGCCGGGAGTTCCTGGAGCCAAGTTTGGTACAAAAAGTGCCAAGGCTGGCCCAGATAAATATGTGGGGAAACATGTGAAGACAGAACTACTGGAAG
>CAYSHS010000003.1:0-7323 GCA_964430845.1 uncultured Pirellulales bacterium
ACGCTTTTCGCGGCGCCGAGCCTAAAATATTTATCGAACAGTTGAATCGTGCTTCGCGCGAGCATAAAAACTCAGAAACAGGTTTTCGTGTTGACCTTAATATGAATTTTCGCTCATCCAAAGAAATTCTCGATTTCGTTAATAAAATATTCTCCCGAATAATGACGAAGTCCCTGACAGGGATAGATTATGACGAGGCTGCTCGATTGAAGCCCGGAATAGAGCAGGAAATAAAGAGCAAAGCAGTAAACGGTGATAAAAAAATAGTAGAATTTCACATACTTGACGAAAAAGACAGCGAGCCGGACCCGGATGATAGCTGGGAAGAAACATTCTCAAATAATACAAATATAAATCTGATTAGTTCGAGACAGCGACAGGCCGCACTGATTGCACGGCGTATCAGGCAAATGGTTGGAGCCGAGACAGGCAATGCGGAATTTCAGGTATTTGACACGGAGCTGGATTCTTACCGTGATGTACAATACCGTGACATTGTCGTATTAATGCGCTCGCTTGCCAAAAAAGCCAACGACTACGTGGAAATTCTAAGGCTTGCGGACATTCCCGTAAGCTGCCAGGCTACCGCGGGCTATTTCCAGGCTACGGAAATCAGCGATTGTATGTCCCTGCTGAAAGCTCTCGATAATCCACAGCGTGACATCGAGCTTGCCGCTGTTTTGAGAAGTCCGATTTTCATGGTCGGTGACACAGAATTGGCAAAAATAAAAATTAACGGCAAAACTGAAAATAAACAAAATTTCTATAATTGTGTCTTAAAATATTGTGACGATGGCAAAGATAAGAAACTCTCAGAGAAACTTCAAAATATTCTCTCGCAAATCGAGCAATGGCGAACAATTGCAAGACGAGGCAGCTTAGCGGATTTGATTTGGCAGATATATAGCCGGACGAATTACTTGTCATTTGTTACCGCCCTGCCCAACGGCCAGTCGCGCAGGGCAAACTTGCTCAAGCTCCATGACAGGGCAATACAATTCGAGGGATTCGTGGGAAACACGGGAGTACCTTCGCTTACCCGTTTTGTCGAATTTTTTGAAAAGCTGCAGGAAACGGGTCAGGACTGGGCGCCTGCGGAACCTCAAAACTCGGCCGGCAACGCGGTTCGCATTGTAAGCGTTCACAAGAGCAAAGGGCTTGAATTTCCCGTCGTTTTTTTAGCTGAGCTGGAAAGCAAATTCAATAGAAGTGACGTTCAGGCCGATTGCCTGATAAATTCCGAAGATACCTTGGGATTGCAGGTTATAGATTCTCAATCGAACGGGAAATTCAGCTCGCTCACACACGAGGTCATCGCAGAGCAGAAATTAACAACGTTGCTTGCAGAGGAAATGCGAATTCTCTATGTTGCGACAACCCGCGCGAGGGAAAGGCTTATTCTAACCGCTTCGCAAAAAATGATAGATTGCGGCCAATTAATTACCCAAGGTTTATTTTTTGGTAATGGAGCGATAGCCGACTGGCAGCTTCGTAATTGCCAGCGTCCTTTGGAATGGATTCTGCTTGGGCTTTCAGACCAGAAGATTTTGCATGAGCGTTTTGAAACAGGTCTTTTGGAAAAGTGCGTCAATGATGATTTGTTCAGCTTTGAACTTTATAAGCAGGCACGGTTACATGAGCTTTCGGAATTTATAATCCGCAAAAAAGAGGACAAATTAAAACAGAGCTCTTTAAAAACGTATCGTGGGCATCCTGCCCGCGAATGTAAGGGCAGGATACCCATGCTGCTTAAAAACTCTATATACAGGAAGTATAAATATGGAGATTCGCATTTAGTTCCCGCGAAGACTTCAGTTACCGAGCTGACTCATCGTAATGATGAATATGCAAAGTTTGATTATGCCGGCTCACTTACCAGGCGGCCTGCAGTTCTTAAAGATGATAAGGCAGGAAATGTATCGCGGGCATCCTGTCCGCGAACACAAGGACAGGATGTTCATGCTACAAATGTCCCCGAATCCAGGCTGATAGGGACAGCCGCTCATCTTGTAATATCTCAAATTGATTTGTCGAAGCCTGTGGATTTACAGGCCGTCGAACAAATAAGGCAGGAGCTTATAGCAAGAAACCATCTTACTGAAGCTGTCGCCAGGCATATCAATATAGAAACAATTACAGGCTTTTTCAACAGCGAGTTAGGCAGAATGGCGCTTGATAAAAAAAATACAGTCCTGCGCGAATGGCCTTTTACTTTTGCTGAGCGAGCATCGAGTCACGATTTTACAGCAGCATGGGCATCCTTCCCATGCATTCACGGGCAAGATGCCCGCGATACGTTAATTGTTCAGGGTATAATTGACATGCTGATTCAGACTCCAGATGGCTTGATTATAATAGATTTCAAAACCGACAGAGTGACGGCAAAACGGGTTGACGAACGTGCAGAGCTTTATCGTGGACAATTAGAGCTTTACGGCAGAGCGGCTGAATCCATCCTGAAAACAAAAACAATTTCAAAATGGCTGTACTTTCTTACGCCGCAAATTTCTTTTGAGGTCTAAATAATCGCTGAAGAAGTGAAGAAATTTTATTAACTAAAAATTGAGGGATAAATAGCGATAACAATCATTTAGAACATAATCGTTTTATAATTGTACCGCACACCTTTATTTCCCGTCCGGATTCTTTACTCTATTTTTTCATTCCCTCTCAGAAACCGGTCAATGATATTGTGGAATTCGGTCAGGCCAAAAGGTTTATGCAAATAAGGGATGTTGTTTTTATGTAAATATTTTTCCCGCCGTGGAGTAATTTCAGCGGAGTAGAAAAGGAAATTTTGCCTGAGTCTCGGGTCGTATTCGACTGCCTGTCGATAAAATTCAAGTCCATCCATACCGGGCATTTCTATGTCAGATACGATACCATTGTAAAAATGCTTTCTCACCATTTCCATGCCTTCACTTCCTCCTGAAGCCACCTCGGCATAACCCCTGTAAGAAAGCAGTGAGCCAATTAACTTGCGTAAAGGCTCGTTATCATCAACAATCAGGAACTTGCTGTCCCACACAGAAGTAAACGCATCAATGTTAACCGACGGTTTCAATTCCCTGTTCAAAGTGCCTATAAAATCCTGGATTCGCCAGAGGTGAGATTGTATTTCAGAAGTTATATATTCCGCCTCGCGATTCATCCGTCCAAAAGTTCCGGCTATATATAGAAACACGGGATTTAATTCGCAAGACTCCGCCCGGGCCATGTACTCGATTATTTGTTTTTTAGAAATACTTTTCTGAGCGAGAACATTCTCGAATTTTCCAAGAAGCCCCTCAATATCATCTACAGTTTTCTCATCAAGGATTACATCTAGCAAGATGGTCTTTTTTATTTTAGTTAACTTTTCAGAAATCATCGTCATGAATGCTGCATGGAGCTTCTCATCTTCGCCCAACTTACCCAGGAAGCCTGCAAATTCTTCGTCTTTATTAATAAAATACTCAGCCGCTTTTGTATATACACTCCCTACCCGCTGCTCTACGGACTTGAGCCAGCTAACGACTTCTTCGATTTCCAATATCGCCGAAGCAGCCATACTCAAATTCCCCAATTATTCTCAGGTGTTACCTTATAAACCTCATTAAAACTCTTTTAAATATATTGTCATTTTATCAAGTCTAATTTGATAACACTAACAAATTTATGAAAAAATCTGAAATAATTTTTTTGAAGTTAATCCAGAGTATTTTCTTGTTTTTTGTTTGGAAAAACAGTACAAGTATCGCTTTGCTGTTTATCGAGTCAAAAACTAAGTTCAGCCGGAGTAAAAATATGGCTGCGATATTGATAGGATATCAAGAGGTTCTTGTTATTATAGTTGTAACTACGATAGTTGTTTTTATTGCTGCAAGACGAAAACGTTAAATATTTATGGAAAATCTTTCTACTGAAAACACGAATATAATTGAAGTAACCGGTCTGACTAAGAAATTCGGTGATTTAACTGCAGTTGACGACATCTCTTTTTCCATCGGCAGGGGTGATATTTTCGCATTTTTAGGGCCGAACGGCGCCGGAAAGACAACGACAATCAAGATGCTTACTACCCTGCTCAAACCCACGAGCGGGAACATTCTTATCGACGGCCATAACCCTGCCACTCACCAGGACAAAATCAGGCGCAGCTTCGGTATTGTTTTTCAGGATCCGAGCCTGGATGATGAATTAACCGCTCTCGAAAACATGGAATTTCACGGAGCCTTGTACCGCGTTCCGAAGGACATCCGCAGGCAGAGAATCGAGGAATTGCTGAAATTCGTTGAGCTGTGGGACAGGAGAAAAGACATGGTAAAAACCTTCTCAGGCGGCATGAGCCGAAGGCTCGAAGTCGCACGAGGCCTGATTCATCATCCGAAAATCCTGTTCTTGGATGAGCCTACTCTCGGACTCGATCCCCAGACGAGGAATCATATCTGGAGTCATATTATTAAGCTCAATGAAAATGAAAAAATGACAGTTTTTCTGACCACGCATTATATGGAAGAAGCTGAAAAAATCGCAAGAACTATCGCCGTCATCGACCATGGCAAAATTATTGCTCAGGGAACTTCCGCCAGGCTGAAAGAGCAAACAAGTTCTTCCACGCTCGAAGAGGCATTTCTCGAATTAACAGGAACAACAATTCGCAAAGAATCCGCCGACGCGCTTGACAGGATGAGAATGGGCAGGCGAATGTGGAGAAGAAAAAAAGGATGACAACAATCTATATTCTTTGGTTAAGACAATTAAAAAGATATTCCCGCTCGAAAGCGAGGATTATCGGCTCATTGGGACAGCCTTTGCTGTTTCTAGTAGCATTTGGTTTCGGAATGGGTCGTATTTACCAGCAGGCAAGAGGCGGAAACTATATAGATTACATCGTTCCCGGTATTATTGCAATGGGAATAATCTTCACGGGCACTTTTTCGGGAATCGAAATCATCTGGGACAGGCAGTTCGGTTTTCTCAAAGAAACGCTCGTTGCTCCTACCTCGCGCATTAATATCATGCTTGGCAGAACACTCGGCGGTGCGACAATCGCAGCCTGCCAGGGACTGATAATTCTGGGCATTTCCCTTTTCGTCGGTTTCAGGCCGCATTACAGCGCACTTATGCCGCTCTCGCTTGTATTTATTTTCCTGATAGCACTGCTTTTCACCGCACTTGGAACTGCCATTGCTTCTTTGATGGAAGATTTTCACGGCTTCCAGTTGATAATCAATTTCCTGATTATGCCGCTGTTTTTCCTATCGGGAGCTTTGTTCCCGCTGGAAGGCCTGCCTAAAGCATTCCAGGTTGTTATCGCGATAAATCCCCTCTCTTACGGCATTGACGGCATAAGACAAACCCTCATTAATACACACGACTTCGGCATTGTAACAGACCTGCTGGTGCTTGGCTCAATTACAGCTTTAATCCTGACAATAGGAAGCTACCTGTTCTCAAAAATTCAGTTATAAAACCAATCACATTCAAGCTGCCAGTTTAATTTCCGGAATGCTGAACAGGTCGCGGACGCAGTCGAAAAATATTTATAAACCTGTTCTTCTGTGTCGGGTGAACAATTGTCGTGATATATTCATACGGTCCTGTACTCTTTGGATTGCGAAGCATGGCGATATTATCAAGTCTTGCAAGCGTGTAAAAGACATCGTTCGTAGAAAACCCTACTCTCGAATCCCAGGCGATATATGTCACACCTTCTTTATAGCAATTGTCGATGAAACCTTCAGGACTGTCGGCTTTAAGATCCCCGGTAACTAAAAAACAATCCTTATCTTTGGGGTCAAGTACGCTAAGCAGGCTGGACAGGGTCGAGACTAATTTTTCACCCGGTTTGGCATTTTGCCTGTACCAGTCCAGCAATTGCCTGAACTCGCCGTCCTGTGTTCCATCCCTGATAACGCCGGCGACAGTAAACTGGTTTGAAACAATCATCAGGCTGACAACTGATAATATTACAATATTACGCCACGAATGTTTTCCTCGATAAATAAAAGCAATCCCAGCAACCGCAAGTATTGATGCCGCTATGGCTGCATATGGCAGAGAAACCGACCGTGGGCTGATACTTGAAAATTCAGGCAGATAGCCTGCCAGTCTCGAAAACCACACAAGAGCAACGATTAAAACCGCTATCTGTGCGCCAATAGTTACGTATCGCGGAATCCTGTTATTGGCATTTACAAGCTGCCAGAAACTTTTTATGCCATACAGGCAAATCAATAACAAAATCCATTGCACCGGCGTATAAAACCTTGGTTCCGAATAGGCATACGAAATATGAACTATCATATACAGTATCAGGAAAATCAGAAGAGCCAGAATGTTCCATTGTTTCTTAACCAGACCCCAAATTGCGCCAAATATGAAACTCAAAGCGGCTATGAGTTTAGTTACAGTTGCAAGCATGTTAAGTAAATTTTCACCCGGGTTTAAACCAGGTCTGAACAAAGGGCCGATTATACTGTACCATAAAAGATTCAACTGGCTTTTGAGAGTAGCTACTTTAAATAGTTCCCCGATATTTATAAACTGAAGAGGGTGAACATACGTTCCATTTTTGTCCGGAAAAAAATACATCGTCCCTATCATCCAAATGCCCAGGGGAATTGATGCTAATACAGAATAGCAAAAAGCATAAATCTTCTCTTTTCTGCTTTTACGATGTATCATATCCATAACAAAAGCTGCCAAAATCAGGGCCGCACACTCATAACGAACCATCGTTGCAATGGATGCTAACAGGTAACATAAATTTGAGCGCCTGAACATGAAAAAGAAGGTTATTAACATGAAGAAAAGCAGGCATATCTCCGCTATCGGCTTTGTGAAAACTTCAATGAGCCAGGGATTCAGTATGGCAATCATTGCCAGCCAAAAAGCAGAATTGCCGACAACCTTTTTGCCTGCCAAATAGATTAAAACTAAATTGCACGGCTGCAATATCGAGTTGAACAGCCATGCCGCTGTTAATTCAGGATGCTGACCTCCGACTATAAGGCTTAGGGGATATACTATAAGACCGTAAACCGGTGCTCGCTGGTAATTAGTGGGAATTTGAAACGACCATAACTTTCGCCCTACATCGATAAAAGAAGGAAAATCGGGACTGGGCATGATATGGTGCCCATAAAGTAAAATTGACTGGTAAACACCGAATAAAAAGAGTACAAGACAGCTTAACAGCACAATTTTCTTATCTTCCTTTTCGTAGTCGATAACTAATTCGGTCCGCCAATATTTTTTTCTTGCGGACTGCTTTTCGATAGTTTTTCTTCTTCCTGCTTTTTTAATTTTTTTTAAGCCCATAGCTTCTTTTTTCAAATA
>CAYSHS010000003.1:7333-17962 GCA_964430845.1 uncultured Pirellulales bacterium
ATACAATGGTCTGAAACATTCCAGTTAAATTAGCCGAAAACCGAAACAATAACTCAATCCCCCTGATGATTACGAATGTCCAGGAAGGCAGCAACTGTCTTAATGTAAATCCCCCGCTCAAAAGATATGCAAGAGGTGTATGACAATAAGTATTAATAATTTTTAATTCCGGAAATTTTCTGTCAAACAGCTCTTTGTCCCTTTTGAAAATAATCCATGCAAGTGCATCATTTCCGTCCAGCAAAGGACTTTTACCCTCTACCTGCCAGCCTGCATCCGGATCGAAAACTTCATGGTGAAATCTTGTATAAATGAACCTTGCCCACGGCGTATTGGCCGGTTCTATTAAAACAACCCGACCGGTCTCTTTGAGCACGCGACCGGCTTCGGAAAAAAATTGTTCTACATTTTTGATGTGATGAAGAACATTAATCAATAAAATTCCATCCACTGTTTTGGCATCGAAAGGCATTTTTTCAGCATCAAAAACAATGTCCAAACCGGGCAAATCCAGAACGTCCGATGTCCGTACACGCGGGTATATTTGTTTTATAAAACCGGCACCGCTGCCCAACTCGACAAGCGTCTTTGTTTCCGGCTCAGGAATATTAGACATTAAATCACGGTAAAAATTCTTATAAATTTTCCGAAGGAATCCTTTTTGCATCAGGATTTCTTTGTGCAGCAATGTCAGAGAACGGTCATCAAGTGAGGAAGTTTCCTTTACCTGCGGTAATTTCAATAAATCGAGAAATCCCATTTGATTCAATTCTTCCACTTGAACTTTTTGAACGCGATCCAGCTCATTTTCAAAAGCAGCCAGCCGTGCCGAAAACGCGAAATATTTGTCGAACCATAAGTTCTTGCTCGATATGTCACGGGTACTTCCGCTACCTTGAAGTTTTGCTTAACCGAGCCGAAGATTAAATCGAAATCTCCGAACGGATCAAAATCACCGAAATATTCACGATTTGCGGCCAGAATCTCGTAGTGTTTCCGGCTCAGCATCTTCGTACCGCACAGGGTGTCTCGAAAACGCTGATTGAGCAGCCAGGAAAACAGCTTTCCAAAAAATTTGTTCCCAAGCAAATTCAAAAACCGCATTGCCTGCTTTTCCATCGGATAGACAAGTCTTGAGCCATTAATATATTCGCCTTTTCCCTGGCAAAAGGCATTAAAAAATTTGGGCAGGTCTTCAGGCGGTGCCGTCAAATCTGCATCCTGAATCACGAGAACATCTCCCCGTGCAGCGGCAAAACCTTTTCGAACTGCATCGCCTTTGCCAGTGCCATCACCCTGACGGATTAATTGAACGCGGCGTTCAGGTTTAAGTTTCATTTGTTTTTCGACTTCTTCAGCCGTACCATCGGTGCTGTTTCCGTCAACAAAAATAATTTCAGTCCATTTACCCATTTGAGGGATTCTTTCTATCGCGTCTTCGATATTCCCCTTTTCGTTTCGGCATGGTACGATAACAGAAACAGATACCTCATCAGCTTTTTTGGGAGACGGGCTGGGACGGGCGATAACAAGGTTGATTAAATTCAGCGCTCTAAAGCCGGGCAGCAGTGACAATATACGATTGCAGAATGCAGACAAAAGAGGAATCCATTTGGGAGCCATCATCATGCTTTCACTGCGAATTGTGTCATAATCACTTAGATACAGAAAGTTGATGATGTCTTCGGGAGGCAGCCAATTCTGATGACTATTGGGCCTGCGCATCCCAAGGAAAGAGCCTGCTCTTAAAATTCCCTCCCAAAGGTAACTGTAATAGGTAATAATGATACGGGTATCTTCATGAGTAAAAGAACGAAGATTCTCAAGAACCTGCTGGATGTCGGACCATGTACCAATCGAATTGCATATCAAAATGTAATCGAAAGCTCCCTCAAGATGGATTTCATATGGATTCTGAACAACGAAATGAAAATCAGGAAATCGCTTCTTCGCAATTTCTATCATTTCTTCGTCGGAATCGATACCGACACCATACGAAGGTTTAACAGCGGCCAGGAGGTCACCAGTTTCACAACCGACATGCAGCACCCGGCTGCCGGAACGTACATTAGATACATATACCCTGTCCAGCCAGTCATAATAATAACGATTTTTTTTTCGCCAGTATTCCGGTATCCTGCTTATCCGTTTTCTCATATCGTCTTTTGGCATTATTTAAGTACTATCAGATACGTAATTTTTTCATATCCGGCTGTTTGATAATCCCCTTTTAGTTAATAATCACGTCGATAGCCGCTGGGATTATATCGAATTTGCTATTGTATATGGTCATTTCCTGCCGAGCAAACAAATTTTACCAGTAAGAATAAGTAAAGATTTCAATACATTGGTTTTTTTGTGGTTTATATTTATTTAACATGATATAATGATTAGCTTTAGTTAATTCTGTATCTTTCTGAAATATCAGCTTTATAAATATAAAAACTGGAAAATGGGGGCAGGTTGGGTTTTATGGGCAATCTTCTGGAAAATATAAACAGCCCCGCTGATGTTAAAAAATTATCAGTTCCTCAGCTTGTAGAGTTGGCCGAGGAAATTCGCGGCTTTATACTGAAATCCGTAAGCAAGACAGGCGGACATTTGGCCAGCAATCTCGGCGTGGTCGAGCTGACGCTCGCGCTGCATTGCGTTTTCGATTTTAAAACAGATAAACTCCTGTGGGACGTAGGCCATCAGTGCTATACACATAAAATAATTACGGGCAGAAAAGAGCAATTCGCCAACCTTCGGCATGTCGATGGAATCAGCGGCTTTCCAAATCCCGCCGAAAGTTCGTTCGACCAGTTCATGGTTGGACACGCCGGAACTGCAATCGCAACTGCTATTGGAATGGCGATTGGTGAGCAGCTCAGCAGTAAAAATCCAATAGACGCCCTAAGTGAAGAAAAAAAAGAAGACGAGAAAAAAATCGTTGCGCTGGTCGGAGATGCAAGTATTGTGAACGGAACATCATTCGAGGGATTAAATAACCTGGGACTTGTCAAAAGACAAATGCTTATCGTGCTCAATGATAATTCCATGGCAATAGACGCGACTGTTGGCGCAATGGCTAAATACTTCTCGAAAGTAAGGCTCAGCCAGACTTACGAGGACCTGCGAAAAACCACCAACAATATCCTCGAGCACATGCCTGTTATCGGTAAAAGTGTCGAGGAGGCAATCGAGCGCATAAAAAAGAGTATCAGGATGGCTCTGCCGGCAAGCCAGATGTTCGAGAGCCTGCGTATACCATACTTCGGACCTGTTGACGGACACGACATTGGCTCGCTTATTCAATTGTTCGAGGCATTATTCGAATTGAACCATCCTGCAATCCTTCATGTTTATACGAAAAAAGGCAAAGGTTTCAGCCCGGCCGATAAAGGTCCGACCCAGTTTCATTCGACAGGTCCGTTCAAAATTAATGGTGACGGCGATACAGTCGAATCGACCGCCCTGCCATGCAAGCGAACTTTTACAAAATCTTTCGGAGAGCACCTGGCGGAGCTTGCACAACAGGATGATAAAATCATAGCTATTACTTCGGCAATGTGTGACGGGACAGGCCTGATGAATTTTAAAAAGCAGCACCCGGAACGTTTCTATGACGTGGGTATTGCAGAGAGCGCCGCTGTGGATATCGCTGCGGGACTTGCGAAAACAGGTTTCAAACCCGTAATTTGCATATATTCAACTTTTTTACAAAGAAGCTTCGACCAGATTGCACAGGAAGTCGCTTTGCAGAATCTTCCTGTAGTCTTTTGTGTTGACAGGGCAGGATTTGTCGGCCATGACGGCCCAACTCATCACGGCCTGATGGATATCGGATTTATGCGAATGATGCCTAATCTTACACTTGTAGCGCCGGCCAACGATATCGAAATGAAACTCGCTCTCGAATTTGCCCTCAACCATAAAGGTCCTGTTGTAATAAGGTATCCCAAAGACTATGTCCCCGACGATATTTACGTTAGTGCATCATGCAAAAAGGCGTTCGAGGAAGGTAAAAGTGTCACTGTGAAAAGCTCGAGGAAATCAAAAATCGCTATCATTGCGTATGGAAGTATTTTAACACAGGCGCTGGAAGCCGAAGTAATCCTCAAAAAGGAAAATATTTTCACGAACGTAATTAATGCGAGATTCGCCGCACCTGTTGACACAAAAATAATTACCCTGCTAAAAAATGGCATGGGTATAATTACAGTCGAAGACCATGCAATTGCATGTGGATTTGGCTCGGCTGTTCTTGAGCTGGCTGCACAGAGTCAACAGCCGCTAAACAAGATAAAAATACTTGGCTCGCCGGGAACATTTATCGGACATAACTCCAGGGATACACAACTTTTTCAGGTTGGAATAAATGCCGAAAAAATAGCTGAAGCGGCAAGAGAAATGACTCATTAGCGGAGAGGATTGACAAATGAAAAATTTATTAAAACTTGTTATTTTCGGTGACCCGCAGAAGAACGGCGTTACTGAAACAATTGCTCAATTTACCGATTTCGTAAAAGACAAGGCAGGCATAATCGGCAATTATGACATTATGCAGCTTCACAAAGCCTGTATGGGCTATAATGATTCGATAACGCAGGCTAATGCAGAAATCCGGAACGTCCTGAAAAAATGCGATTACGCGGTTGTTTTCGGCGGTGACGGCAGCATCATTTGCACTGCAAGGCTTGTAAGCGAAGCAAATGTGCCTGTAATTGGCGTTAATGTCGGGAAACTCGGTTTTCTGGCTGAGTTCAGCATTGACGAGCTTAAAACCCTATTCACGCAAATTATCGAGGGCAAAGTGAAAATTGAGAAGCGAATGATGCTTGATTGCCGCGTTTTAAGCAATCAAACCGCAAAGGAGCAAAACGTAAAGTTTTGTGCATCAGCTATTAACGACATATATATTACAGCCGGTCCGCCATTTAGAATGATCGAGCTTAAAATTCTTGTAGATGGCCAGCCACTGGCCGGATGTGTCAGTGATGGTCTGATAATTTCCACGCCGACAGGCTCTACAGCATATAATCTCTCGGCAGGCGGCCCAATTGTCTCGCCTAAAATGGATGCTATTGTAATAACCCCGATATGTCCTCATTCATTAACTTTCCGACCGATTGTAATAAATGCAAACAGCGCTATCGAAGTTTTCGGTCTGCACGTAAACGACGGAACAACTGTATCAGTTGATGGGCAGGTTTCATTAAAACTTTCGAGTGATGATACTGTAACAATCAGTAAAAAAGACAGCTTCTTTTTGATTGTAAAAAATCCGCTTCTTAGCCACTGGGATACTTTAGCTGCTAAACTAAGCTGGGGTGAAAAGCCGAAATACAATAAAACTTAAAAACCCTTGTTTTATTGTATTTATCAGGTATCCCGAATTATGAAAAAATGGTTATTTTTCTTTGCAGCACTATTGCTTTTCACGACAGGTGCATCAACATTCCTGTATGCACAAAATTCCTATAATCAGAATCCTGAAAATCAGAACGTTTCACAGCCTGGCTATCAGAATGGTTATAATGTCAGCCAGTCGCCCTATCGTTCGAGCCTGGCTTCCAGCGCGAACAGCTCCTCAAACGGACTCAGCTCTTTTATGAGAGATTCAGCGGGGTCAGGTAATCTAACAAAATACCTTTCAAACGGAGTCAATTCGACGGCAGATAATAAATACCAGTCATATACTCAGCGATTGCAGACATTGACGAATACGCCGCAGGCTAAAGCAGGAGTTTCATCTAATCCAAACTCCGGAATGAATAATGGAATACAAAATCATCTGAATAATTCTAACTTACAGGCAAACACTACAGCCGGGGCAGATTCGAGTGAAATATACCGCAGCCTGGCAAATATTACCGAGCGGCTTAATATGCTCCAGCAGAAACTGGAAACAGGCGTTTACAATAACAATCCCGCACCATCGAATAATATGCAGCGATACATGGCAAATTCGAGGGCAAATGAAATCACTTCGACAAGTGAGCTTTATTCGGGTATTGATAATAATTCATCAGGCGGTTATTTAGGAAATAACATAAACCAGAATCAATATTTGTCGGGTATTAATTCTGCATCCGCCGGAATTAATCAGCAGCAAAACCAAACAAATAACTTTACAGGTATAGAACGCCAGCAGCCTGCTGATGATTCTCTCGACCAGATAAAGAAAAAGCTCGATGAGTTGTCCAGGTCTATTAACGCCAATGTGCAAGCAAATCACGGCGATACAAACCAATACGAAGCAGCAAATTCTTCCCCACGTATGGAAGATCCATACATGAATTTCCAGTCTTACTGCCAATCTCAGTTCGATAATTATTTCAAAACAGCACAGGCACAGCTCAGTTTTGGAAATTATAACGAAGCGGCGGATTCTTTTATGCTTGCCTCTATTTACGAGCCGGATAATCCTCTCTGCTATGCAGGCCAGGGACATGCTTTATTCGCCGCAGGTCAATATGTCAACAGTGCATTGTTCATAATCAGGGCAATCGAATTGAATCCAGACTATATCCAGGCAAATATCGACTTCGCGACAATCATCGGAGGACAAAACACAGCGGCGGGAAGAATTGCAGAGCTTGAGCAATTACTTAAAAAAGCTCCTGCTTCAGGATTGCAGTTCCTCATGGCATATGTATATTACAGAACAGGAAGACTCCCGGAAGCAAGGCAAATAATCAACGCAGTATATCAGGAAATGTCCCGGTCTCGTGCGGCTGTCGCTCTTAAAATAGCTATTGATACGAAACTCAATAATTCATACTAAAGAGAAATATTCAGGAATATTAAAGACTCGTTTCTTTGCAAACCACAAAATCCAAAAACTGACCCCTTATTCACTTTTTTTGGAGGTAGTTTTGGATGTAAACGTGGGAATTCATAACTATCCATAGTTAATCTGTAAAAACGACTTCGCCGTTTTGGGCGAAATCAGTGATAATCGATTCTCTGCTATTCCATTCTTTCGGAGTAAAAGCCCTTGCTTCTATCGGCTCGAAAATTTCGTAAATAGCGTCTGAAAGTCTGTCGATTCTTTCCCAATAGCTTTTATTTTCAAAATCACGTGAAATTACTACCAGGTCTATGTCGCTGTCATCCCGGTATTGCCCGGTGACGTAAGAGCCGAAAAGCATTATTTCTTCTGTTACTCCTGCATTCGAAATAACTTAAAATACTCTGTCATTCCTGCGATATCCAAATGGATGCCCGCTTTTGCGGATATGACAATGTGGATTGGGCATTTTACCTTGATATGCTTTTTTCGAGCTGGGTGATAACGGCTTTTGCTTTCGAGACTTTATTTCCAGCAGGTCCCTGCCAGTGAAGATCGGCGTTTTTCTCAACTATTTCCTCGACTTTTCTACAGGCCAAGAGAACAGTCGCGTGGTTTTTGCCTCCCATCACCCTTCCGATTTCCGAAGACGACATTCGTGTATGTTTCCTCGTAAGGTACATACTAAGATGTCTTGCAAGAGCTACAGTTCTGTTTTTCTTCGGGGAGTGTAAATTCGCGGGAGTTATTCCGAAAAACGATGCAACCGCAGATTCGATATCGGAAACGTGAACTATCGGGTCGCATCTTTCCAAATGTTCAGCAAGAACAGCCTTTGCCATCGGCAGGCTTACCTGTTCGTTCTTTAGCGATGAAAATGCGATTACTTTCAGAACCGCGCCTTCCAGCTCCCGGACATTTGAAAAAAGATTCTCTGCGATGTATTGTATCACGCTGTCGCTCACCTGCACAGGTCTGTTGAGCTTTTCTATGAACTGTCTGCATATCCTGCATCGCATATCCATGTCAGGCGAATCAATCTTTACCACCATCCCAGAAATGAACCTGCTAATCAGCTTATCCGAAAGCTCGCTAATCTGTTTCGGGTGAGCATCCGACGCCAGGACAACCTGCTTTCCCGCCAGGTCTATTGTATTGAAAGTATGCAGAAACTCTTCCTGCATTGAAGGCTTACTGGCCAGGAAGTGAATATCGTCTATTGCCAACAAGTCCGTTTGCCGCATCCGGCTGCGAAAAGCCTCTAATTTTTTCGTCTTCAGGGCTAATACAAACTGATTGGCGAAATCTTCCGCAGACAGATATAACCAGTTAGCCCGGGGTCGCTTATCAAACATCGCATTGCATATTCCCTGAAGCAGATGTGTCTTGCCTACTCCATATCCGCCGTGAACAAACAGCGGATTAAAAGGACTTTTTTCTTCGTTAACAACTATTCCGGCAGCGTTGTATGCAAGCTCATTTGACGAGCCTACAACAAATGTATCCAGGCTTAGTTTCAGTCTTTTACCCTGATTCTGATTAAGCTCGGATAATTTTACTCTTTTAGGTTTTGGTCGATATCTTCCCAATTGCACAGACGAATCAGATTCATTTTGATTGATATTTATCCGATTCTGTGTGCCGTTAAGCTGCTGGTCGATTGTGAATGTGAGTTTCACATCTATACCTGTAACAGAGCGAACAGCTTCGATTATTTCATCCGAAAAATGGTTCTCGATCCAGCTTGAAATAAATGGATTGGCCGCACTTATTTTCAGATATCCATTCGACAGCGACAGGTTCGTCGAATTCTGAAACCAGATTCGATATTTTTGCTTGCCAATTCTCTCGACAAGGGCATCGTTAATATTGCTAACCTGCTCAGACGCTGATTTTATCCTATCATCCGTGATTATGCTCTGCATTATAAAACTCCTCTGCCAAGAGCCTAAAAGCCGGTCTTGTCAAAATTGACAATCGAGAGCCTTCTCCATTCACCGGCCTGTTATCCGCACCTGGTGATTTTATCATGTTGATAACATCAACTATGCGGGACACGATTCCTTTCTTTATTATCAACTCAAGTCTTAATTATTATGCAACTATAAAAACAAATCAAACAAATTTTTCAAATTTTCTTTTCCACTTTATCGAGGTTACTGCCAGCACTGGCTTTATGCACGAAAAAAGTTTATTATTCACAGGTTTTGCACCGCGCAAATCGATTTTGTGGAAAAGTTGTGAATTCATTTTCTATTTTCAAATTACCCCGGTTTCAGGAATTTCGTAATAGAATTGCCGCATATCCTCCGTCATGGTCGAATTCGCCTGAACAGGGTAAAATAAGCTGTTCTGAAGCGATTTTAAAATTCGCATGGCTGGTCAGAAAATCTCTTATCACTTCGTTATTTTCCTGACTTTGTATGCTGCATGTGCTGTAACATATTTTTCCATAAGGCTTTACTATCGCCGCTGCTTTTTCAAGAAGCTCTCTTTGCATTTTTACAAGCTCTGTAATCATGCGCTTTTCCAGGCGGAAACGTGTCTCGACCCGCTTTGCCAGCACACCTGTATTCGAGCAAGGTACATCCAGCAAAATACAATCGAATTCTGAGCCTGCAATTTTCTCGTAATCCGATATTTCAACGCTTTTTATTCCGAGCCTGCCTATATTCTCTTTCAATTTAAAAAGACGCTCGGAATCAATGTCAGTGGCTGTTATAGACGCTTTATCGCCTGTCAATTCTGCTAATTGTGTTGTCTTGCCGCCGGGAGCGGCACACATATCAAGTATTTTCCATCCACGCTGCGGATTCAAAAGCCTCACAGGCACCGAGGCAGTCAAATCCTGTACTATAAAAAGACCTTCATCGAAACCAGGCAATTGAGAAATATTACCTGGATTTTTTATTCGTAACATTAATTCGACTCCTATTTGCGCGGGAGTGACATTTTGAGCTGTTTCTAATTCAATATTTTACAGCAGGAACTTCACGACCAAATCCTGCGCATTTGTTTTTAATATATTAGGCCTTATATAAACACTCGGCCTTCGATTGCACGCAAAACAAATCTTTCTGGCTTCCTCGTACCTGAATTCACTGAGCCAGTCAGTTACAAGCCATTGAGGAAGTGAAAAAACAGCGCTGAGATACTCAGCCCGATTAGTCTCGCTGTCAGGCAAAAAATCTGAATCGAATTCACAACCGGTCTCGATACTCTGCGGCAGTATTCGTCCTGTATTGGCCTTCGGAAGAGGAATTTGCCGATTGGTTATATGCCTAATGATTTGTCTCAATAGAGCATTGATGAAACCGACTTGTTTTTGGCCTGAAATCGCTTTTACATTTTGTGCGGCCTCGTTGACAATCGAATGTTCTGCAGTATAAGGAGTATAGATAATCTCGTAACATCCAACACGAATTATACTTTGCAGTTTTTTCTGGATTCTTTTTACCGGGCAGCCTGAAAATGCATTTATAACAGTATCTATTGCCTTGAGATTTCTTAGAGTACCAAAAACAAGGTCAGTCGCTCTCTGACGCTGGTCAGTGTTGTCCAGCATCTTATTAAGAATCTCAGAAGCATAATCACGTTCAGGCTCAAACCTACCAAGAACCTGAGCGGTTATAAACCTCGCATTATATTTTTGGGTTTGTTTCATATCAAAAACTCTACCTCCTGCATCCTATACATCCTGTCAAAAAGGCCAAACACGAATTAAATCAGGTATTGATTGTAATTTTTTTCCCTGGCGATTGTAGTCGACAGGCCGTGGCCTGGATAGACTTTTGTCTCTTCGGGTAGAGTGAGGAGTTTTTCTTTTATGCCGCGTGTGAGCTGAGACATGCTGC
>CAYSHS010000003.1:17972-28748 GCA_964430845.1 uncultured Pirellulales bacterium
CCTATTGAGTCTGCGAAAAGTGCATCGCCTGAAAAAACGACGCCATCCCCCGGTGAATACAAGCTGATTCCGCCCGGGGTATGACCCGGAGTATGAAGAACCTGTAGTTTTATTCCTGCCTGTTCGATTAAGTTACCTTCTTCAACGACAAAATCCGCCGGTTTGGTAGTAAATGAGCCTCCAGTCATAAAGGATAAATTGCTCTTTGGATTGGTAAGTAACTCTGCATCGAGCCTGTGGATATAAACTTTTATATCAGGGAATTGTTCCCGCATTGCATTTACTCCTGCTATATGGTCAATATGGCCATGAGTGAGAACTAAAGCGGCGGGACGTATATGCTTTTCTTCGAGAAAATCAATAAGCTCAGCTTCATCCAGACCCGTATCGATTACTACGCAATCAGATGCGCTTTCGTTTACACGCAAACAATAGCAATTCGTTTCAAAATCCCCGATAATCAGGGTATCGATAATCATGCCTTTACCCTTTCTCTTTTAGGCTAAAAAATGCTCCAGTCCTGAAAAAGCAGGAATAATAACAGAAATTTAACATACAGTCAATAACTTCGCACATCAAACTTTGAGCTTTAGGCTTGACCTGGAGCTTGAAGTTTGGTACTGTGCTGCGACTATGAAGGAATTTAATCGAATATTTAAATACGTATGGCCTCAATGGCCTGATATTATCCTGGTAGTATCAAGTGCAATAATCATCGCGACTTTTCTTTCGATGAGTTTCGTTTCGATTATCCCGTTATTAAAATTGATGATGGGAAATGAAGGTATTCACGGCTGGGTCGAGAGAAAAATCAGCAGTGAACGCTATGGGATGTCTTTTTCAATCCCAAACATCAACGAACCGTCCAATAGTCTTAAAATTGACAGAGTCGCAAAAGACAGTCTCGCACAAAAAGCCGGACTGAAAGAGGATTATTTGATAACCGGTGTCGATGGAACGCTTTCAAACACCGATGTAAATGGCATTTCCCGAGGCAGAGTGCTTGAAATCCTTGCCAGGGCCGATTCGGATACCAATCTTGCCATTACAGTAAAACCTCAAGACAGCATCAATATAAATATAATAACGCTGAATTCAGGTAAAAAACCGTTCTATGTAGCTCCTGTTGAAAAAATATTGAGTTATCTCCCGAGGGATCCAACCCCGGAAAATAAAACTAAAGCTGTTCTTTTCTTTATCATCGGGCTGAGCACAATTACATTATTTCGGTGCATAGCCAAGTATTTACAGGAGTATGTCTCGCAGAAAATCGTTCAAAGGTCGATCAACCACTTGAGAGAGGATACTTTCGCCCATGCGCTTCAGATGCCGACCGGCTACTTTGCCAAAGAGCGTCCGAGCGATACCGTCAGCAGAATTATACGAGATAGTGACGCCATGGGTAGAGCGATTAAAGTCATGCTCGGCAAAGCGCTTCGTGAACCTCTTAATGCCATGTTTATGGTTTTTTGGGCTTTGTGGCTTGATTGGCAGCTTACTTTGATTTTCCTGTTCGGTGCGCCTTTCGTTCTTGGAACTGCAGCAGTTTTCGGAAAGAAAATGAAACGGGCCAGCAGGAAGTCACTTATGGCAGGCTCACAAATGCTGGCCAAGCTCCAGGAGACAATGAGCGGGTTAAGAGTGGTTAAGGTTTATAACCGGCACGATTACGAGAATGAAAGATTTAGAGCAATCAATGAGCGTTTTCTGAAACAATCGCTCAAAATGTCCAGAATCGACGCCGCTACAACACCAATTATGGAAGTTCTCGGAATGTTGGCAGGCTCAGCGGCGATAGTCGCGGGCGCTTATTGGATTAACACGGGGAAAATGGACAGCCCTGAAGAATTTTTCGTGCTTCTGATTTTGCTCGGCGCCGCCGCAGAATCAGCACGCAAAACGAGCGACATCTGGAACAAGCTTCAAGAGGCGAACGCCGCTGCTGAAAGGGTCTTTGCTGTAATGGATTCGCCTATCGAGCATGAAAAGCCGGAAGCTGTAACTCTGCCTGTCCTGAAAAACCGAATTGAGTTCAGGGACATAGTTTTCTCGTATCCAGGAACTAACGCACAGGCACTTAAACATGTTAATCTGACTATAGCAGCCGGGCATAATGTCGCACTTGTCGGGCCGAACGGCTCAGGTAAAACTACACTTGCGAACCTGATACCGAGATTTTACGATCCGGCTTCGGGACAGGTTTTGATAGATGGCCAGGACATACGTGACGTAACGCTTTACAGTCTGCGCAACCAAATCGGAATGGTAACTCAAAACGTGGTAACATTCAACGATACTATCGCAGCCAATATCGCTTATGGAAAACCGGGTGCAACAAGAGAAGAAATAATTGAGGCGGCCAAACGTTCTTTTGCACATGAATTTATCGAGCCGCTTGTCGATGGATACGATACAATCATCGGCGAAGAAGGCTCAGGTCTTAGCGGCGGACAGCTCCAGAGAATTATCATTGCGAGAGCTATCCTGAAGAATCCTTCTATCCTGATTTTCGATGAAGCTACCAGCCAGGTCGATGCGGAAAGCGAGGCGAAAATCCATAATGCAATCGAGGAAATAATGCACAACAGGACGAGCATTATAATCGCCCACAGGTTCAGCACAGTTATTTCAGCAGATGTTATAGTCGTTATGAATCATGGACGCATCGTTGCCCAGGGCCAGCACGATGAGCTGGTGCGAAATTGCCAGTTGTATCATAACCTGTATGAAACACAGTTAGTGAAAACGTAAATATAAATGTAATATAATATTCTGAAACCGACCGATTCACATTTGGGTATCGCGTCAATGGATTCCTGCCTGCTACTCTGCGAAGTCTCGCTGTGTAGCACGAGTTCGCAGGAATGACAGCTTTTATTTGAATTTAACATTGAAAATTAACAGGAACAAAAGTTATGTCTGAAAGCTCTTATCTTTCCCGTGAACAAAAAGCACACGATTTATTTAAGCGATACGAAGGTAATCCTATAATAACACCCGAAGAATGGCCTTACCCAACCAACGCAGTTTTCAATCCGGCAGCGGCTAAGTTAAATACTGAGACACTATTGCTGATTCGAGTCGAGGACATGCGTGGCTTTTCTCATTTGACTGTCGCACGCAGCGCAGACGGGCTTACAAACTGGCAGATCGACCCGGAACCAACGTTAAAAGCCGACCATAACTCACGAGAGGAAAGATGGGGACTGGAAGACCCCCGTATAGTATGGCTGGAAGAGCAAAAACAATACGCCGTAACTTATGTATCCTTCAGTGAAGGAGGCCCTGTAGTTTCGCTTGCTATTACAAAAAACTTCAAAACATTCGCACGCTTAGGCTCGCTCTTACCACCCGAAGACAAGGATGCCTGCCTGTTCCCGCGAAGGTTCAACGGGCGCTTCGCGCTGATTCACCGCCCTATCGTTCGCGGCGAAGCACACATGTGGATAAGCTTCTCGCCGGATTTGACGCATTGGGGAAACCACAGGCCGCTCATTATGACGCGTCACGCTTACTGGGATTGTCACCGTGTCGGGTTGGCATGTCAGCCTATCGAGACAGAAGAAGGCTGGCTCGTATTCTATCACGGCGTACGGAATACTACCGCCGGAGGGATTTATCGAGTAGGCCTTGCCCTTCTGGATTTGAACTCGCCATGGAAAGTGATACGAAGAAGTCCCGAATGGATACTCGGACCGAGCGCATCTTACGAGCGAATAGGTGACGTAGGCGACGTCGTTTTCCCAACAGGCGCTGTTGTTTATAAAGACACCGATGAAATATATCTCTATTACGGAGCCGCAGACAGCGCAATCGCGGTAGCAATCGCAAAATTATCCAACTGCCTCGATTACATCCTGTCCTGCCCCGAAGACTAAAAACCGTAGCGAGGGCAACCTGCCCCTCGCAAAAAAACACACCATGCTCCATTAACCCCCTTTTATCAGATTATTTCTATCTCGTCAATCCCAAAATCCAAAGTCTGACCCCATATTTTTGCGCCTCGATATTCAATTCCTGGTTTTCTTGCCATTTCTTTTGTAATTATCTAATATTTAGATCCTCAAATCGGTAAGTTTATGAAAAAAATCTTTGTCATATATTCCATATTTTGGTATAAGATTCAAAGTTTGGCGAAAGTCATGTACTTCCTCTGCTGCTAAACCATCTTTTAGTGCTTCTTCCAAAACATAATCCCATACACCTTCTTGGCGACCAGGGAAATACTGGGGGTGTTTGTGTTCTCGGATTCCAGGATCACGTATTCCCCATATTACAAGTTGGTGACACGTTCGTTCGTCATTTTCAACAATTTCCGCATCTAGATGAACTTCGCTTTTCCAATGGTCAGTGTATTTGTATATGCAATAAATAAACTCTTCAAATGAAAGAGTTTTAGTCTCGTCTAAATTTCTATTGCGACTTGGTTTATAGTATTCACCCGGTAAGACATAAGCCTCATTCTTTGCATACCTTATAAAACTTACTGGATCGAGCGAAGAAAGTTTATTCATTATCCTCTATACCTCCGTTTTTATAGATTGCTTGCTGATTAATTGAGTTAAGAAGTTTCCAATGTAGTATAAATACATGTATTATGCTGCTGCTGCTACCAAGTCCGAGATGCACATCAATCCAAATTCTTCCTGTTTACCGACAACGGTGCGTATCCGCATTTCCAGTGTAACACCTTTAGTTCCGACAACATTGAATTGCGCTTTCAGCTTTTCGGATAGTTGAGTGTGAATGTCAAACATTTTCTCATTCTCTTCAACAGGGGTTCCCATAAAGAATGCTTTCATATAATCTTCCGATGCCATATTAAGAGGATGATCCCCTCTTTCTATAGCTAATTTGCATCTACTAATAATACCATTGACGAGTTTCTCGAGAGCTTCTTCCTGTGAGATAGCTTTGACACATACATTATACTGTATTGCATGTGCTACAATGAAACCCTTGTTTCTCAATTTTGCAGATATTGGCAGGTGAAATAATACATCTACAGTTTCGGGTAACCAAACATCTTCTTTTGCAATTTTTTTAACATGAGCCATGATTACTTACCTTCGATTTTAACGATAACACTTTTTTGGGCTGGCCACGAGAGAGTTACTAAAAACTCCTGGTCTGGAAAAGATTCATATTTTTGTATTAAATGTGTGAAGTAACATATCTCTTAACATGGCTCAAATTTCACTACCTATTTTCTTCCTACACCTAAAATCAAATATAATATTACAAATAACTTATTCTTGTACAGTATTACTTTCATACTGTCAAGCCTTAAGATGCAAAAAATCAAAATTTTAAAAATACAGACAAATAGTCTTGTTACTATATTCTCTTATTAGCATTAGGCTCTATAGGGCTATATTATGCGATATAATGAAATCATTGTAGTTAAACAACATCTAATTATTATATGTTTTCCCATTCTCATCATCCATCACTTCCCGAAAATAAGCACAAACGATATAGCTAATCCTTGTTTGGTAAATTAAAATACTTCCATCAACAAACTAATCTACCTCGTTTTTCTAAATATGTCAAGAGAAAAATCAGCTTTTTGCCTATTTTATCATTTCTTGTTAGGTTTTTTTATGCTTAGTGAGAGGGAAATAATACTGAAGGCAGATTTTGAATTTTGTGATTTATCCTGCTTATCGTCTAGCTACTTGGACAAACCTGTCCCTTCAGCTTTGTTTAGGGCAAGGCTCTGAGCAAAAAAGTAAGGATATATCTGCTATTTTATGGGTGGGCAAGCCTGTCTTGAGCGAAGTCGAATGGGATGCCCATGTTACGCTCTATCATCTTCCCTGGGAAGGTGAATTTGAGCCGGGATTAACAAGGTCTATTGAGAATTTTGCGCGTACTCCTTCGAGTCTTTCGGCTTTTTTCTGGATTCGCCAGACGAGGACTATAATAGGCTCCCTCTTTTTGTCTTTGAAGGTGATAATTATTCTTCCGAATCCCATGAGGCGTTCGAGAAAATCACTTGTATCGATTCGCGTGTTATAGTCTTCCCTGCCTATCTGCTCTCCCGATTCGGTTGGGCCGTCCTGGAGGTTCATGTAGTTGGGAGTTATGGATATATAGTAGAATAATCCTTTTAGCCATGAGATTAAAATCGTCATTACACCTAATATACCTACGAGCAGAAGTACTGTTGAATTCATGGATATTGCTATATTCCTGAAAAGGCCGAGAAAAGCCATAGCCCAGCCGAGTAAATGAAGCCAAAGGAGAAAGAAACCTATGCTTATTAAAGCTATTATTAATATTTTTATGCTGATATTGTATTCTTCAATAAGAAAGTTCAAAAAGAAAATGGCGAACCATACGCCTCCCACAGCAGCTTCATTTATACTTGGAATCTGTAATAAAGCAGCAGCGATAAAAGATGCGATTATAGTCGGGACATAAAGAACTTTTGTTGTCCAGTTATGAATGACTAACCAATCGTTAATATCCGGGTCGTCCCTGATTGTCTTTTCCATTCTCAATCTTGTTCTGAATGTTTTTCTAAGAATAAACCATGTAACTACCGATGCGGCGATGAAACCAGACGCGATATAAACCGCCAGCATCGGATTAGAGAGCCAGCCTTCGTTATTTATTTCTGAAATCAATAAAACAAGTCCCAGGATAAAGATAATCGCAAACAGAGATAATGCTATGATTTTAAATTTACCTTTTCGAATTTTTACAGGCTCATTCGTCGGCTCGTTTGCCAATTCCTTTTCTGGCTCTTTTTCCGGTTTTTCAGTGACTTCATCTTCTTGATGATTATTTATCTCTGACATATAATCTCCCCTGTTCTATCAGTTATTATTGTTTTCCATATCAAGAGGCTCCCAGCGTATTTTCGCGGAGCCGAAAACTGTGCCTGTCGCATAAGCCAAATCAACAAGAGATATCTGGTAATCTACTAATGCAAGAATCTCGGAACTCTGGGCGTCTGCGTAATTATTTTGAGCCTGAAGAACATCAGTTGATGTCACATAACCAAGCCCGAATTGCCTGCTTTCCGCTTCGGACAATCGACCGTATAAAATCGAGCTTTGCCTTGCGGCTAATATTCTCTGCCAGTTTGCTTCCAACTGGTCGATAGCGTTTAGAACTTCATATTCTATCATTGCTTCGCGGCTTTCCTTCGTTGCGAGTCTTTGCCTGCGCTGATAAAAAGCCTGGTTCAACTGGCTTTTTGCCGCGCCGTTTCCAAGCGGCACTAATAAATTCAAACCTAATCGATGGTCCTCGAACCTTTTATCGAGCAATAAATCGTATGAATCATTGCGCGACGAGCCAAGACCATTTATGTTATAAGTATAATCAAAAGTAACCAAAGGTAAAGCCTGATTTTCCAGGTAGCCTTTATTAACTATATCCTGCGCGATTTGCAATTCAATCTCAAGCATTTCCATTCGCTCATCAAGAGCGACTTTAACTAACTTATCAGAATCAAGTTCATAATGCACAGGATCAGGCTCGGTAGCGGGAACAAGTACGGTAGGAGTATTCATTTCAAGCCCTGCTTTATTGAGCGCTCTTTTCAAGTCGCGCTCACGTTCTACAACGTTATTTTCCGAAGTAATAATAGCTTCAAGCCTTTGGGCGAGACCGGCCTGGGCACGAATTACCTCGACTTGTATAACCTGTCCCGCATCATAAAGACGCTGTGCCTGCTCCTGCAATGCGACAGCATGGTCATACCACTGCTTGCGAACTTCCAGCTCTTTTCTCGCTGCGTATAAACGCCAATACCAGCGGTCTATATCAGCTATAACGCGAATCGCTTCAAGTTTGGTTTGGGCATTAGCGATTTGATAATTATATTTTGCGATTTGAATTGCGTAAGTATTTACCCGATTACCCGCATTGCGTAATAAAGGCTGACTGATAGAAGCAGAAAAATCCGAGCTGTAAGATGGATTAAATATCGAGTAAGAAGAATCCGTTTTCGTACGATTATCAACCATATTAAAAGAAACTGTTCCCCCTGTCCTGAGCGGGACACTGACACCAAGATTTGTATTGGTATATTCGACGTTCGAGCCGCTTATGTCGAGAGTTGAGGCAACAGGTGTATCGGTCTTGGTATGAGATACATTGGCAGAAAAGGCCGTCTCGAATCTTGCTTCTTCCTGGCTGATACGCTCTGCGGCTATCACGGGATTTATAAGCTGGATTTTCAAATCGAGATTGTTTTCAAGCGCCGTCGCACGGCACTGCTCTAAAGTAAGCTCGAGTTCTTCAGGCGGAGGCGCGTTTACCTCGACAGGGCTTGTTTCGTTAGGCTCCTTTTTCTGCAATTCGAGATTTTGTATCTGCCGCAAATCACGGGATTTAATCACACCTGGGTAATAAGTCTCGTTTTTTTCATGCGGTGTGCAGCCAATTAATAAAAACAAACACAAACTCGCAAATATTATAAACCTGTACAAATATGATTTAATAATTAATTTCCTACTCATGTCTCAAAGCCTCAATGGGATCAAGCCTTGCGGCCTTTATTGCCGGGAATATTCCGAAAAAGATTCCAACGGAACCGGAAAAGCCGAACGATATAGCTATCGCCTGCCAGGGGATATACGCCATATCAAGCTCTGCTTTCGGTATGTTCGCTATCGCATAAGTTAATAATTGACCTATACCAATGCCAATAAGACCTCCGAAGAAACATAAAACAACCGCTTCTATCAAAAATTGTGTAAGTATCGCAGATTTCTTCGCACCAACAGCTTTTCGTAATCCTATTTCTCTCGTACGTTCCGAAACGGAAACAAGCATAATATTCATAATTCCGACTCCGCCAACCAACAGGGAGATGCCGACAACTCCCCCCGCCACTAATGTCACCATAACCGCAATCTGGTTGAAGGTCTCCAGCGCGCTTTGCAGTGACTCAATCCTGAAGTTTTCCGGATCGTTCGGTGCTATATTGCGTGTTCTGCGGAAGAAAAATTTCAACTCAGCCTGGGCTTCTTCGAGAACTTCAGGAGATTTGCTCGCGGCAAAAGCCTGAAGCCAGGGATTTGTTAATTTAAATACAGTCTTGAAAGGAATAAAAACTTCATAATTTTCCCTTTGTCCCTGTCCGAAATTCAACTCAGGTCTTCGCTCAATGACGCCGACTACAACAAACGCATGGTATCCCAGGCGAATCACCTGTCCTATACAATCGCGGTCGAGCTGGAGCTTGTCACGCAATTTCGGGTCAATCAGGCATACATGGCTTGCCTGCATATTGTCAATAGCTTGAAAAGGCCGTCCCTGTTTAACGGGTCTGTTCTCAATTTTATTATACGCAGGCTCAATTCCTGTAACGTTCACCGCTTCAACCGATTTTTCTCCGAACCTGGCGGTGAGCTGTCCGGCGGAAGCAATTCTGCTGAAACATTCCACTGATGGACAATGTTCGAGCAGGTCGTCAAACTGCTCGGGCAGAAAACGGATCGACCACCATGAGGCATTACGCAATGGTCCTTTATCCGGTCGTGTGGGATAAATAAATATCGTATTTGTGCCGAAAGTTTCAACCTGAGTTAGAATTTTCGCTTTAAGCCCGCTAAGAGCGGCGATGACAGCCGTAACCGACGCGACACCAATTACAATACCGATGGTTGTCAGGGTAGAACGCATTTTATTTGCCCATATCTGACCCATTGCCAAATATATGCTCTGATAAAATAGCCGAAAAAAGGCCAGGGGAGCGCGTATTAAAGACATCATACCTGTTTTCCCCCTTGAACGTCCCCTGTTCTTTTATTGACTGCGGAACTTCTGTTAGCCGGTCGGTCGCTTTGAATGCGCCCGTCTTTCATGCTTATTATCCTCTGTGAATGACGTGCAATATCCTCTTCGTGCGTAACGATAATAATTGTCTGTCCCTGTTCGTGAAGCTGATCGAACAATTCCATAATACCCTCGCTGGTTTTGCTATCGAGATTACCTGTCGGCTCATCTGCAAGCAAAATACTCGGCCTGCAAATAAGCGCCCTTGCGATTGCAACACGCTGTTTTTCCCCGCCTGAGAGCTGGTTAGGTTTGTGTTTTACCCTATCGGCAAGACCGACCATTTCAAGCACATTTTGTGCGCGTTTGCGTCGAGACCACCAGCCGTCTCTCGAATAAATCAGGGGCATCTCGACATTCTTCAGCGCGTTCGTATGACCGAGCAGCTCGAAAGACTGAAAAACAAACCCGATTCGTTCATTGCGAATACGAGCGAGCGAGGCGTCACTCATTTTTGTAGTATCCTGGCCGTCAAGCTCATAACGTCCTGCAGAAGCCTTGTCCAGGCAGCCAAGTACGTTCATAAGAGTGCTTTTGCCTGAGCCTGAAGGGCCCATTATCGCTACATTTTCATTCTCGTAAATCTCATGATTTATTCCTTAAAGCGCATGAATATTATCTACACCGACTTTGTACACACGCCTGACGTCTTTGAGACGAATTACAGGTTTTTCGGAGCTTTTAGACACTGTTTGCTTCATTTGCATCGGCTTTCTTCTGTGCCTGTTTCTTTTTGGCTTCTACCTCGCGTTCATCCTGAATCTTCTGGTCATTTTTCAAACCGTCAAGCACCTTGTAAGGACCAACTACGATTTTATCATTCTCATTGAGACCCTGTTCTATGATAGTATGAGTTAAATCACTATGACCCATTTTAACGGGACTGACAACCGCTTTGCCGTCTATATAACGATAAACAACGATAGCAAATGTTTTTTCCTTATCGATATAGGGATTATTTTCACGAATATCCAGCGG
>CAYSHS010000004.1:0-16710 GCA_964430845.1 uncultured Pirellulales bacterium
TCGGTTTCAATTACGACCCGAGCCATCTTGGCTACCAGGGTGTCGATTATGTGAAATTCATCCGTACCTTCGGCAGCAGGATTTTCCATGCACACATGAAAGATGCCTGGTGGGGACACGGAGACGGCACAGTCGGTGTTTTCGGCGGTCACACGGAATTCGCAGACCCGAGACGTTATTGGGATTTCCGTTCAATCGGGCACGGAGATATAAATTTCGAGGACATTATTGTTGCGCTTAATGATATCGGTTATCAGGGTCCTCTTTCAATTGAATGGGAAGACAGCCGGATGGACCGCGAGCATGGCGCCGAAGAAGCCTGTGCTTTTATAAAGAGTGCCGACTTCAAACCTTCACAAGTTGCATTTGATGCACAATTTGAAAAGTAAGGAGCGTGAAAAATGAGAAAAACACTAATATTTAGCGGAATGCTTATGATAATAATGTCACAGGCTTCAATTTCTTATGCCGCAAGAACAGGCGGTAACAGGCGTGGTACAGGTATGGGTATGGGTTTTGGGCAAAGAGGTCAGCAACAAAGCGGTCCTACGGATGAAGAGATTAAGAAAATGGAAGATGCAATGCCTGCCAAGCCGGCAGTTGAGCCTAATAAGCCGAGGAAACTTCTGGTTATCGATCTTTTGGGGAGGGGAGCTTTTTATCACGACAGCATTCCTTACTGGAATAAAGCTCTGGAAATTATGGGCGAAAAGACTGGTGCTTTCAGCGTAGTCGTCAGTGAGGATGTTAATATGTTCAGTGCCGAAAACCTTGCACAATTCGATGCAGTTTGCCTTAACAATTCAGTAAGCCTGCCTCTTAGCCCGGCAAATACACCGGAGTTATGCAAGTCTTTAATGGATTTTGTCAAGGGCGGTAAAGGTATTATGGCAATTCATTCTGGTACGGACGCGTTTTATGCTCAGCCTAATGTATGGCCTGAAGGCAGCGAAATGCTTGGCGGCAGATTTACCGATCATCCTTGGACAGCCGGCGGGACATGGGCAATTAAAATTGACGAACCGAATAATCCCTTAATGGAACCATTTCATGGAAAAGGTTTTAAATTGAACGATGAGATATATGAAACTGCTCCTCCGTTGTATTCACGCGACAAACAACTCGTTTTAATGAGTCTCGATATGAGTGATGAAACTACTAAAAGAGCATCCAGGAAACCTTACAATGAAGATACCGGCATATCCTGGATTAAAAACTGGGGCAAGGGACGTGTATTTTACTGCTCGCTCGGTCATCAACATGCTGTTACCTGGACTGCTCCAATATTGGAACATTATCTTCGCGGCATACAGTTTGTCCTTGGCGATTTGAAAGTTGATGCAACTCCGAAAGGAAATTAATTGCCTAAAGTTGAAAGTGTCTAAAGTTGTATTCGAATATTGCTTTTTTTAACTTTAGCTCACTTTAGGATAGAGCAGATTGGGTTTTCTAATACATATTGTATTGATGCATTTAGATTTAATTAATGGAATAGACTTTTCATATTGAAAACGGAAGGTCTATTCTTTTTTTAATTGTGCATTTGTATTAAATTTGTTAGAATTTCTTATATTATTTTTTTCTGTATATTACGTCTATAAAAATGAAAAGAATATGTTTTTATGGAAAATGCCCTCAAATACAACGAAAAATAGCGGAAACCATACTTGACAGTGGAAAAAGCTTCTGATATATTGCATATTTGAAATAATAAGTTTTTTGGGAGTTATAACAAGAATATGAACGAAAACAAATCACAAGCAGAAATGAACAGGCGAAGTTTTCTTCAAAGTACGGCTGCCGTGAGTGCAGGTCTGGCTTTTTCACCATTTGTTCTCGGTCAGGCATCTGAAAGCAAGCCGGCTGATGATATCAATGTCGCGCTGCTTGGCGCCGGAGCTGAAGGTTATGTGCTTATGAACGATTGCAAAGACCTTCCCGGCATAAGATTCAAAGCAATTTGCGATATATGGGCGGTTTATAACTTGAAGCGAAACTCACGTATTCTCAAGGCTTATGGCCATGATGTTAAGGAATACGAGGATTACAAGGATATGCTGGCTGACCAGAAAGCGCTTGACCTTGATGCGGTTATTATCGCAACACCTGATTTCTGGCATTCTCCTCAAACATGCGATTGTCTCAATGCCGGATTGCATGTTTACTGCGAAAAAGAGATGTCCAATACCGTCGAAGGCGCAAAGGCAATGGTCGAGGCAGCTAAAAAAACCGGAAAGCTGCTTCAAATCGGGCATCAGCGGCGCAGCAACCCACGTTACATACACTGTTATAATAAGCTGTTAAAGGAGGCCAATCTGCTCGGCCAGATAACAACTATAAACGGCCAGTGGAATCGCGGCAAAAATTCGTGTGAAGACCAGGGTTTTCCGGGTGGTACTGAAATTGATGACGCTACTCTTAAAAAATATGGTTTCGATTCGATGCAGAAATTCAGGAATTGGCGATGGTACAAAGGCCTGGGCGGAGGTCCCATCGTCGATCTTGGCTCGCATCAAATCGATATATATAGCTGGTTCCTCGAGACTAATCCTAAAACAGTAATAGCCAGCGGCGGTATTGACTACTGGAAGAAACATGACTGGTATGACAATGTTATGGCAATCTTCGAGTATGAGACAAAACTTGGAAATGTACGCGCGTTTTATCAGACCATAACAACAAACAGCGCTCAGGGATATTTCGAGCAATTTATGGGTGTCGAAGGTACGCTGGTTATTTCTGAAGCTTCAGCGAGAGGAACAGCATATCGCGAGGTAAGTGCTACTGCGGAAAAATGGGAACCTTGGGTAAAAAAGGGCTATCTTAAAGCACTTGAGGAAGAAAAACCTGATGAAACTGAGGATACTGCTGTAATTCTCGATGTTCGCGAATCTCCGACACCACCGGCTTACGATATACCTGTCTCTATGGAAGGCAAGCCATATCATCAGCCTCATCTTGAGAATTTCTTTGACGCGATACGAGGCAAAGCAAAACTCAACTGCCCACCTGAAGTCGGATATGAGACCGCGGTTACAGTATTGAAGGTCAACGAAGCAGTTGAAGCAGCCAAGAGACTTCAATTTGACCCGAAGGAGTTTGAAGTTTAATATTCTTCATTACCTGGATTTTATAGAATCAGGAAATAATAAAAGGATTTGCAGTATATTGAATAAATCAACTATATTACCGGCCCTTTTTTATTTTTTTCTATTTGGTCTATCTGCTTTTGCGTCAGAGCCTAACAAGCCGTTACCTTTACTTGGTGACGAAAGCGACGGAAGCAGGTCAACTTTTGTACATGCAATACCACTTTTTCCCGATAATGATAACAATGAAAAAGGTGCACAAATTAAAGCTGACACCAAGAATCCTTTGCCCTTTTCAACCCGTTTAACATGCGGCGAATGTCATAACTATGACTTGGTAAAAATGGGCTGGCATTTTAACGCGGTTGACAGCAATGTGCCTGCAGGCAGACCGGGAGAACCATGGATATATTTCGACTCGAAGCTCTGCACACAGATTCCCCTTTCTTATCGACCCTGGCCAGGGACATATAAACCATCGCAGTTCGGACTGTCTGATTTCCAATTTACAACCATATTCGGCAGACATATACCCGGCGGAGGGCCAGGTGAAGCAGCCGCTACCAAAGGTAAAGATATTGCACGACAATATATTTCCGGCAAACTTGAAATAAATTGCCTGGCATGTCACAATGCTCACTATGGTGAGGATATGGGCGGCGTTAACGGCTATTCTGTCCAGGTTTCTACGAATCAGAATTTCCGCTGGGCGTCAGCCGCGTCAAGTGAATTTGCTGATGTTACCGGTTCAGCGGCTCAAATGACGGATGTCTATGATCCTTTTATTCCTGACCCTGACATAAAAAATCCTCCAACGGTAATTTACAAAAAAGACGCATTTAACTCTAAAAATGAAGTACTTTTCGATATTGTAAGGGAAGTTCCGAACGACAGGTGTTATTATTGTCATTCCAACCTGTACGAGACATCAAACGAAAAAACCGAAAAATGGACGCAGGATGAAGATGTACACATTGCGGCGGGACTGAAATGCGTTGATTGTCATCGCGGCGGGATCGAGCACAATATAACTAAAGGCTATCCTGAAGAGGAAAGCTTCTCTGACAATCCGATGGTTCCTGCAAGCACCTGTGAAGGCTGTCATCTTCCCAAAGATAACGAAATACCAGAAGCAGGCAGGTTTGGAGCACCTATTCCCACACATCCCGGTATTCCGAGCATACATTTCGAGAAGCTAACCTGCACAGCATGTCACTGTGGCCCATGGCCGCAGGAAGAAACGATTTATACCCAGACATCACGTGCCCACAGGCTGGGAACGCCAAATGTCAAGAAGGATGCGGATACGCTGCCTCATATTTTTTCGGCAGTCATTGCTAAAGAGCAGTCAACGGCAGTTGGATATGACATAGCTATAAATAATGACAAGCTGGCTCCTCACAAGGCTGTATGGCCCAATTTCTGGGCATTTTCCGATAGTAACGGAATAAAGCCTATTGAGATAAGCGTTATAGAAAAAGTCATCAGACCTATGTTTGATAAGCTGGAATTGACATATCGGGATGGCTGGCCTGAATTGTCGGACGATGTGATTATCAATGCTATAAAGGCTCTTGGTAAATCAGTTAAAGGAAAAGTAGTATATGTCAGTGCAGGCAAACTCTATAATCTCGATGATTCTGAACAATTGACAGCGGAAGAAAATCCAATTGCCCAGCCGTATCTGTGGCCTATTGCTCATAACGTAAGACCTGCATCACAGGCTCTCGGAGTTCGATATTGTACCGATTGTCACGAAGCCAAATCCGGCTTCTTTTTCGGTAATGTCAAAGTCGATTCTCCTGTGGCAGATGAATGGCAATCGACCAGAAAAATGATAGAATTCCAGGGAAGCGATCCCACCTACACAAAGTTATTTGCTTTTTCGTTTGTATTCCGTCCCTGGATGAAAATAGTTTGTATTTTAAGCAGTTTTATTATTGCAGGTGTTTTGCTGCTTTATGCACTTAGAGCACTTTTATGTATAGCTAAGATTTTCGGTAAAGGAAGTTAAAGGCTTTTTTCAATACTATTAATGGATACGTATCAGAAAATTTCGATAACCGCGTTTCTTGTTACCATTATCGGTATTGGTTTGAGCTATATTATCAGACCTGATATAGAATGTTTGAAACATCCTGTAAGGACAATGTTCCGTATTTTTACTCTTCCATTTCTCGAGCAGAGGCTAAGTTTTGCAGGTGCAATAAGAAAACTTGTATATTTATTAGCCTTGCTGAGTTTTATAATTTTAGCAATTACAGGTTTTTATCCAACCCTGGTTAAGGGTGAGCATATATCCGGCTATTTAATTATGATTCACGCAACCTTTGCACCGGTTCTGGCTGTTTGTCTTGCCGTTTTAGCTGTCATGTGGGCAGGCAAGTGTCGCTTTAACAGTAAAGACTGGCCCTGGTTTAGCCGCTTGATAGAAAGAGCTACGCTGGTTAAATCAAACGATGATGTGTCCGATAATAACTCTTGTCTATGGCAGAAAACAGGTTTCTGGCTGATAATTTTCCTGGCATTGCCATTAACTTTGTCTATGGTTTTAAGCATGTTGCCATATTTCGGAACTCACTGGCAGGAGCTTTTTATACTTATACATCGTTACACAGCTTTGGTTTTTGCAATAGTTGTGCTGATACATACTCATATAATAATCCGTGCTCAAATAAGGCAATAAGCAAATCGATTTTTATAAAATCGCTACGCAAAAAAAGTTCATATCGATAATTACACAAATTTCTTGCTTGAAACTTCACAAATCCAATAGTAAAGTGATACGATAAAAAACTGGTGAATCATCATTATCAGTATTAGTAACATGGATAGTTACCCGGCAGTGTGCCGGGGAGAGTTGAATAAAAATATTTTTTAGGAGATAAGGATTATGTCAAATGGAATATTACCAGATTACCTGAGTATGGCCAAACCTAATCCCCCCGAAAATAGGACACCCTGGTATAAAAGCACAGCGCCTGCTTATGCCGGAATTTTTCTTTGGGTTGTCTTTTATATGGAGATCGCGAATGGTACGCTCTCCCAGGCTGGATTAGGATTGAGCCTGTTGGGGTTGGTTATTGCAGCTCTTATCTGCCACTTCCTTTTTTATCTCGTACCCGGAATGTACGGCATGAAAACAGGATACCCGCTTTATGTAATAGGCTCCTCAACCTATGGTACACAGGGTGGTTTTTTAATGCCCGGTTTGTTGATGGGTTTGCTCCAGTTCGGCTGGTTGGCGGTAAACATAGCCATTTCTACCAACTTTATACTTCAGGCAGTAGGACAGCCTTCAGCAGTTGATGCCGAAGGTGTATTTCACGGCGGCGCCGCTTTCACTATCGTAGGTATTATATGGGCGATTTTGGCTGTGTTTGTGGCACTTAAAGGCATTCAGTATCTTGGAAAGGTATCGACTTTTTTACCGATTGTACCACTTGTTATGATCCTGATTGTTTTTATCAGCAATGTTGGTAGTGCAGGTAAATACACTCCACCTGAGGGTGCGCAGCCTGTTGTGGGCTTCCTGGCAATAATTGGAATTGTTGTAGGCTTTTTCGCTACAGCAGGAGCCGCGGGTGTGGATTTTGGAATGGGCAATCGTAATAAAAAAGACATCCAAATGGGTGGTCTTGTTGGTATTGCTTTGGCTATTATTGTAGCAGGCGGTCTGCCTTTGATTGCGGTAGCAGGTGCTCATGGTCGTAATCCTGAAATGGAAAAATTTACTTTTGATGCAGTCATAGCACAACAAACGGGTTTATCGGGTATTATGTTCGCACTTTTTGCTATCGCAAGTTTCGCTCCGGCTTGCTTCAGCACATTTATTGCCGCTAATAGTATTGGTACGATGTTCCCGAAGGTAAATAAAACAATTCTGGTTATTATCGGTGGAATTGTTTCTATTATCCTTGCAGTGACGGGAAAAGCATTAAATCTGGTTTATGTATTCAATATCATTGGTGCATCTTTTGGACCAATTTGTGGTTCAATGGTAGCTGATTATATCTTGAGTGGTTACAAGTGGTCGGGACCACGAAAGGGAATAAACTTTGCCGGGTACATCTCTTGGGCTGTAGGATTTATTGTAGCAATATTGCCTACAATCAATGGAGAAAAATTCAGCTTCATCTCTCCGGCACCTGTAATAGCTTTTGTGATTGGTTTTGTCCTATATCTTGTTTTAGCAAAAGCCGGGCTGGAGCCACAAGTAGTCGAAATGACAACAGCTTCTTCCGGAGCGGTGGAAAAAAAGGATTAAATCAGTAAAACGATTCGATTATCAATCGTTGGTATTTAATATTAAAAACAGCAGGGATTATAATGGTCTTCTCCCTGCTGTTTTTTTTTATGCAGAGCCAAATATAGTATAGTATTCATAATTCCTTATCAGTTTTATTAGTGCTGTTTTTGGGAAAATGAGGAAAAATTATACTAATTGCCGCCTTGACAACGTCATATAAATAGGATAGCATATACTATGCTTTATTACTGTATCCTGTGGTTTAGTGTTACCAGGAAAGATAATAGAGAAATGTGGTTTTTTAAGGTCAAAGCAAAATGATTAAGAGCAATTTTAGCCAGGTTAAGAAAGTTTTCTTTTTCGTATTATTTTTAGCATTAATAGCGGCGTGGAACCCGAAGGTAGTAGCTGAAGATCCCGCTCCTGCGCAGCCCCGGGAGAAAAGTAATGATTCAGTTGATAAAACAGGCTGGGTGCCCATTGAAGTCAACCTGCCTACCGCAATGTTCGTAGGAACACCGGAGGATATCAAAGTTAATAAACTCGAAAAACCGCTCGGCAAGGCTCGCCCGCCATTTTTAGCTCCTAAAGGCACAGAAAATGTAGCACTTCATAAGCCTGTAACCGGCAGCGATGATAACCCCATTATCGGGGAATTGAAGTATATTACCGATGGAGTTAAGGAAGCCTCTGACGGCTGTTTCGTCGAGTTGATGCCGTTCAAACAGAATGTTACGATTGACCTTCAAAAAGAATATCAAATTTGGGCTATTATAGTATGGCATTATCATTTGCAGCCGCGAGTGTATTTTGATGTTGTAATTCAGGTTGCAGACGACCCTGACTTTTTGACGAATGTCAAGACCATTTTCAATAACGATATTGATAATCATTTTGGCTTTGGTGTCGGAAAAGACCTGCGTTATATAGAGACAAACGAGGGCAAGCTTATCGATGGAAAAGGCGTTAAAGGCCGATACGTTCGCCTTTACAGCAATAAAAACTCCAGTGACGACATGAATCACTATATCGAGGTCAGTGTTTACGGCACAGAAGTAAAGTAATATGACGAGAAAATGTTGCGTCCTGATTTTGGCCGCGACAATCGCCGCGCTTGTGCTGCGCCTGCCGCGGCTCAGCCGGCGCCCCATGCACGGCGACGAGGCAGTTCATGCAATAAAATTTGGCGAGCTGCTCGAAAAGGGAATATACACATATAATCCCAATGAATATCACGGCCCGACTTTAAACTATCTGACATTAATTCCCGCCTGGCTGTCTTCTGCTGATACATTAATTAAAATCAATGAATTTACGTTGCGGATTGTTCCCGTTTTTTGCGGCATATTACTGGTTCTGTTGGTACTGCTGATTGCAGATGGACTCGGCTCGAACCCAGCTATTTTTGCCGCGATACTGACTGCGATTTCCCCTGCGATGGTTTTTTACAGCAGGTATTATATCCAGGAAATGCCCCTGGTCTGTTTCACATTTGGTGTTATTGTATCCGGGTATAGATATTATCGAAGCAGAAAAGTTATTTGGGCAATATTTACGGGCGTATTCGCAGGATTGGTATACGCCACAAAAGAAACTTCTATATTAACATTTGGTTCGATGATGCTTGCGCTTGCGGCCGTGCAACTATTCCAGAGAAAGAGGGAGCCTGCGTCACAGAACACAGAGAAAATAAAGATAGTGCACATAATCATAGGTTTGATAGCGGCTGGAATTGTATCGGCACTTTTTTTAACTTCTTTTTTTACAAATCCGAAGGGAATTCCTGATTCGATTCTTACGTATAAAACTTATTTTAATCGCGCGGGCGGCAGCGACCTTCACAATCATCCCTGGTATTATTACATCAGGATGCTGACATTTAGTCGGGTAGGTAACGAAGCTTTGATTGTTATTTTAGCTGCGTTTGGTTTCATTGCATCCTTTATTAAAAAATGGACTTCATTTGCAGACATGAGCTTTCTGAGATTCATTGCTTTTTATACATTATTTTTAACTATAATATATTCTGTCATACCTTATAAAACGCCCTGGTGCATGTTAAGTTTTCTGCATGGTATGATTTTGCTTGCCGGTGTCGGGATAGCCGTCTTGATAAAAATAGCTCCGAAGGTTCTGCCTCGCACGATTGTTTCACTTCTATTATTAATCGCCGCTGCTCATTTATGCTGGTTGTCTTATCTAAATAATTATAAATATTATGCAGACAGCCGGAATCCTTATGTTTACGCTCATCCTACGACAGAGATTTATAATTTAATAGATAAAGTTGAATATTACGCAAAGGCAGACCAAAAGGGTAAAAATATGTATATCGAAGTTATATGTCCTGGACATGATTACTGGCCTTTGCCCTGGTATCTGCGTTCGTTTACTTCGGTAGCCTGGCGAACGGAAGTCGCATTCGACGAGCCTTCGGCGTCTTTAATAATCGCTTCTGATTCTGTAGAGTCCGACCTGACAAAGAAACTCTATGACGATTCGATTCCCTTCGAGCAAAGACATATGTATATGTATTTATTGGATGAAGCTCCTTATTATATATGGCTGCGGCCAAATGTAAAACTGCTTGGTTATGTGCGTAAAGACCTTTGGGACGCCGCCAACAGGGGACCTGATCCGAACGAATTAATTGACGACCAGGCGGAAAAATGACACAGGCTGAAGGACATACAAACTATATTGAAAATAATCCTGCCTTAATTCCGGGAATGAAACGTTTCTCGCATGAGGCGATGGCGACCACTTTTGAAATTTTCATTGTCCATGAAAACGAGAAATACGCAAGCCAGGCCGCTAATGCAGCTTTCCGGGAGCTTGACAGGCTCGAATCTGAGCTTAGCAGGTTTCAAGAGAGTAGCGAGATTACGCGAATAAATTACCTGCCGGCAGGAAAAATTTTGCGACTTGGTCTTGATACATTCGAGTGTTTTAAAATCAGCCTCCAGATGTACGAGCAGACGAATAAAGCTTTCGATGTCACTATAGGTCCGTTGTTCAATTGCTGGCGCAATAAAGATAGTACTGCGAGAACACCATCGCAGGACGAGCTTGAGCAGGCCAGGAAGCATATAGGAATGAATTTACTTGAGCTTGATGAAAGCCTGCACGCGATATGTCTCTTAACAAGTCCTCTTCAAATAGATCTTGGCGGTATAGGAAAAGGTTACGCAGTAGATAAAATGGCGGAATTATTGCGCGAATGGAGTATAAATATCGCTCTTATTTCAGGCGGATTCAGCTCGGTTCTTGCTCTTGATGCTCCTGTCGGTACTAAAGGCTGGCCTTTAACGTTGAGCAATCCGAATAATCACAAACAAATTTTAGCTCGCCCTTTTTTACACAATTGCGCATTGGGAGGCTCGGGAATTAAAAAGGGAGGTCACATTATTGACCCTCGAAAAGGTCATCCCGTTGAAGGCAAACTTGCTTCCTGGTCATCTGCCTCAACCGCCGCGATTGCCGATGCGCTTTCCACCGCTTTTATGATAATGGATTTGGATGAAATCGGGCAGTACTGTTCGAACCATCCCGGCGAGGCCACTATGGTAATACTTCAGAAGCAGGACGATAAAGATCAAACAGAAAAAATTCTGCATTTCGGCTCATGGAAAGAATAAGAAAAACGGGATAGGTTTTTTATTTCACTTCCACTGATGCGCTGGAATCAAAAGGATTTGTCCTGATTGCGAGCGAGAACAGGTAAGGATAATTGTCTTTCAAATGTTCCATATGAGAGAGCCATTCGCGAATCAACAAACTATAGGCTCGTTTAATGTCACCGCTGAGATGACGGAAGTCCGTATCAGGTAAATTCGCTACTGATTTACGATAGGATAATTCTTCTGTCAGATGAAACACCGCCCAAAGGAGCTCGGTAAACTTCTCATGCTCGAGCAAATTCGGATTTTCCAGAAGGCGTAACAAAAACGCTCTCTTATCAACAACAAAACTTTGAAGAGACTGCAAATCCCCGGCTCGACTGTCAATTTTATAGTCGTGTTTTTGCAAAACAGCCTGCATCTGCTCGAAATGCTCAGTTGTCCAGTTACCATCAACTATAAGCTGTTTTGAAAGTTTTTCAGCTTCAATATCGAATTTCGAGAAATACTTCAATAAAGGTGTTCCAGCTTCACTGAAGAACGCACCTATAACCATATTGAGCTTTTTTATCATGGCCTGCTTTTCTCTTTCATTAAGAATATGATGTATAATAAGCGTTACAAGCAGCACTTCGATGAAAACAAAAGCAATATCGCCAATCAGGTAGAGGAAAATATGATGCAGGTCTCTGAATATCGCATAATGGAGTGAATAGAAAAAAACAGACAACAGAACTAACGACAAGCCTAAAAAAAATCGCTGAATTAAATTATTTTTCGTCATATTAGTCCCTGTTGGTATATCAAAACTTCCTTTCTAATACAAAAAGTTCAGACCAAAGTACAAAAGTATTGATAAGACGTCAATATCATAATATGCTATATAAATAAAATACGTACTTCTTTAAGGATAAAGAACTATGCAGAGAAGAAAATTAGGAACAACAGATTTGGAGTTGACAACCGTCGGTCTTGGTACATGGGCAATGGGCGGCCCATGGGAATTTGGCTGGGGGCCTCAGGATGATGGGGAAGCTATCGGGGCGATTTTAGCCGCGATGGAAGCAGGAATAAACTGGATTGATACCGCACCGGCTTATGGGCTTGGTCATTCAGAAGAGCTTGTCGCACAAGCCCTCAGGCAAAGCAGTTACAAGCCGATTATCGCGACTAAGTGCGGGATTCTATGGAATGAAAAAAAGCAAAAAGTAACCTGCCTGAAGAAAGAAAGCATTAGACAGGAATGTATCAATAGCCTGAAAAGACTCAACGTTGAAGTTATCGACCTGTACCAAATGCACTGGCCTGATCCTGATGAGGATGTCGAGGAAGGCTGGGAAGAAATGCTCAAATTACAAGACGAAGGCAAGGTGCGCTATTTAGGTGTATCCAATTTCAACATCGAGCAGCTCGAACGAGTACGCAAAATGGGTACAGTTTCATCTTTGCAGCCGCCTTATAGTATGCTGAATCGCAAAGTGGAAAATGAGCTGCTTCAATATTGTGCCAAAAATGAAATCGGCGTTGTCGCATACAGCCCGATGCAAAGAGGATTGCTCACGGGAAAATTCAGTAAAGATTATCTCAAGACTCTGGCGCAGGACGACCACAGATTACGAAGCCCGGATTTCCAGGAGCCGCGATTCAGTACATCAGTTGAGCTTGTAAAGCAACTTAAAAAAATCGCCGAGCGCAATAACAAAACGTGCGCCCAGTTGGCTATAAGCTGGGTACTTCGCAGGCCGGAAATTACGGCGGCTATTGCCGGTGCAAGAAGGCCGAAACAGATTATAGAAACTGCACCTGCTTCGGATTGGATTTTAACCGAAGACGTTATCGAAGAAATAGAAATACTCTTGGGAAACTTTCAGAAACAATTATCTTAACTTTTAAATATTGGTGAGACAATGGCAGCTAATAATGATATTTACGTCAGTCCATTAGTGGAAAGAAACGCATCTAAAGAAATGTCGGAGCTTTTCGGCGCACAGAAAAAGTTCAGCACGTGGCGCAGGCTCTGGCTTGAGCTTGCCAAAGCTGAAAAAGAGTTTGGACTGAATATCAGTCAAAACCAAATCAAGCAGATGGCCAAACATCTTGATGATATTGATTTTAAAAAGGCAGCCGATTATGAGAAAAAGTTTCGACACGATGTAATGGCTCATATTTATACATTTGGAGACGCGGCTCCGAAAGCCGCACCGATAATACATCTCGGAGCGACAAGCTGTTATATTGGTGATAACGCTGATTTGATTATTATGCGGGAAGCTATGCAATTAATTGCGGCTAAACTTGCGGCCGTCATAAATCTGCTTGGAAAATTCGCAACAAAATATCGTGACTTGCCGACACTTGGCTTTACTCACTTTCAGCCCGCACAGTTAACAACGGTAGGAAAAAGAGCAGCGCTATGGTGTTACGAGTTCGTTCTTGATTTGCAGGAGATTGATTACAGAATAAATGAGCTGCACTTTCGCGGAGTTAAGGGAACTACAGGGACACAAGCGTCTTTTCTCGAATTGTTCGAAGGCAACCACAGTAAAGTCAAGCAGCTTGATAAAGCAGTTGCTGCGGCGTTCGATTTCAAAAAAATCTGCGCAGTAACAGGACAAACTTATCAGCGCAAAACAGACACACAGATTGTAAATACACTGGCGCTTATTGCGCAATCGGCACATAAAATGTGCAACGATATTCGCCTGCTTGCGAACCTGAAGGAAATCGAGGAGCCGTTCGAGAAAAGCCAGATTGGCTCTTCTGCCATGGCTTACAAAAGAAATCCGATGCGATGCGAGAGAACTACCGCACTGAGCAGGTTCGTGCTAAGTCTTGCGACCAGCCCGGCCATGACGGCAAGCGAGCAGTGGCTCGAAAGAACGCTCGATGACTCAGCCAATAAACGAGTAGTAATTCCCGAAGCATTTTTGGCAGTCGATGGAATCCTGCAAATCCTGATGAATGTCACTGACGGTCTTGTAGTATATCCGAAAGTAATTGCTTCTCATGTCGAAGCAGAACTGCCATTTATGGCCACGGAAAATATTTTAATGGCGGCGGTCAAAGCAGGAGGCAACAGGCAGCAGTTGCATGAAAAAATAAGATTACATTCACATGCAGCCGCGGCTCAGGTCAAACAGTTCGGCAGACCAAACGACTTAATCGACCGTCTTAAAGCCGATATTGATTTCGCCGGAATTGATTTTACCAAAGTATTGAATCCACAAAAATACATTGGCCGGGCCAAGCAACAGGTTGATGAATTCGTAAAAAGTGTAGTAAATCCAATTTGCAGAAAATATCAAAAAGAACTTAGCAGAAAATCCGAACTTAACGTCTAACATAAGGCATAAATTATGACTAAAGAAGAATTGATAAAACGTATTAAAGAAACAGCTTACATTGAAGGTGATTTTGTATTGCGAAGCGGGAAAAAGAGCAGATATTATCTTGATAAATACCTTTTCGAGACCTGCCCGGATATTCTCAAGGCACTGGGCCAGGAATTCGCTAAACACGCCGGAGATAATGTCACTTTAATTGCAGGAGCGGAGCTTGGCGGTGTAGCGTTAGCAGCAGCGGCGGCGATGGAAACAGGCAAGAGCTGGATAATTGTTCGCAATAGCAAAAAAGGTTACGGCACAGGCAAAATGGTCGAGGGAGTCCTGAAAGCAGGAGATGTAGTTTTGCTTGTCGAGGACATTGCAACTACCGGAGGACAGGTTCTTGAAGCGGCGAAAATCATCACTGAAGCAGGAGCAACAATTAAAAAAATCGTCTGCGTAATTGACCGCAAACAAGGAGCCAGGGAAAATATTACAAAAGCAGGTTATAAATTCGACAGCATAATCACTAAAGAAGACCTTGGAATTATCGACAAAGACTGACAGGAGTTTTTATTATATCCATGTTTGGCATTACTATTATAAACCAGTGGCGATTTCGGGTTTGGGCTCAGGATTCTCTGCAGGTTTTTCTTTTATCACAAACAGGTGTGATAAACGAGTCAACATTACATAGAGCGAAGGGACAACAACTAACGTTAATATCGTTGCAAAACCCAGACCGAAAATGACAACAACAGCCATATTACGCCACCATTGAGCAGATTCGCTTTTTGTAGCCCAGGTAAAAGTATGGAAGTCATAAGAAATACCGATTGCCATAGGAATCAAACCGATGATTGTAGTAGCGGCAGTCAGCAGAACAGGACGCAAACGTGTCACGCCTGCTTCAGCGGCGGCGGTAATCAAATCCATGCCGCGATGCTGCAATTGCTGTGTATATGCCAATAGAACAATAGCATTGTTCACTACTACTCCAGCCAGGCTTATCACACCTATTCCTGTCATAATAATACCAAAAGGCAAATTGCAGACTAACAATCCTATGAGCGCGCCGATAAGGGACAGAATTATTGTTGTCATAATGATTAAAGGCACCCTGATGGAATTGAACTGTATCACAAGTACAAGTGTAACCAGGAACAGCGCTATGCCGAATGCCTTGCTTAGGAAAGCCTTCGATTCGTCCTCGGTTTCTTTCTCTCCGGCATAATCGATAGAGTAACCGGAAGGTAAATTAAGATTATTCTTCAACTTTTTCTGTACATCTGCAAGCACTTCGGAACTAAGACGGCCTTCGGTATCAGCAGTGAGAGTTACAGTACTTTTCTGGTCAACCCTGTTAATTGTTCCAAATCCACCCTTATAAGAGAATTCGCCGAGTGAGCTTAAAGGAACTGCGCGACCGGCTGCGTTTGGCACCTGTAATAAACCCATCTCATCTATATTCATTCGCCTGGCAAAAGGAAGACGAACAGTTATGTCGTACTCATCATTAAATTCGCGATAGCTTCCGACACGTGAGCCGAAGACAGCCATTTTCAGGAAATTACCTACAATAGCAGTATTTACGCCAAGAAGCATCGCGTTTCGCCTGTCAACTGTAAAGTTCAGCTCGGGACGCGCAGCTTCAAAATCGCTTCTGAGGTTTATAACATTCGGCACTTCAGCAACCATTCTTTGAGCCTGACTGCTGATCTCCTCGAGTTTTTTGAAATCATCTCCCATGATGCGTACAGTTATGGGTGTGCCTGTCGGAGGACCGTTTTCCTCTTTATCGATTTTTATTTCCGCTCCCGAAATATCGGAAATATCTCTTCTGATATCTGCAATAACATCTGTGGAAAGTTTCTGACGTTCAGCATAATCGTAAAAAGTCAAAGTAATGCTTGCCAGATGCGGACCTCCTGCACTGGCGACAAGGTCCATTCCGCTGCTGGATGAGCCGACGTTTGTTACTATATGCTTGATATATTTTTGATATGGCTCAATTCGCTCCTCAATCAGGCGAGCTATGCGGTCGGTCTCATTTATATTTGTGCCCTGTGGTGCACGTATATTGACCACTGCTCTTTCAGGATCGCTTGACGGGAAAAACTCGGTCCCTTGACCGATTTTTGCGTAAAGAATAAACATCGAGATAAGAAGGCAAAATGCAAGGAACAAAGTCATACCTGGATTCCTTAGAGAAAGCATCTGGAATTTGCGGTAAAATGTAATGAGCCAGTGTTCTTTTCTATTTGTTTTTTTGGCTTTACTAACGGCAAAAGAGCATATGGTAGGACTGAAAACCAGAGCCACAAACAATGATGACAAAAGACCAAGTGACAAAGTAATGGGCAGATATTTCATAAACTCACCCATCATCCCAGGCCAGAACATTAGAGGCAGGAACGCACAAACTGTTG
>CAYSHS010000004.1:16720-17175 GCA_964430845.1 uncultured Pirellulales bacterium
TACAGGCCATGCAACTTCCCTGGTTCCAAGAATCGCTGCATCTATCCTGCTGTACCCAAGCTGAACATGACGATATATATTCTCAACAATAACAATTGCATTATCGACAAGCATACCAAGAACCAGCATAAGGGAAAATAATACAATCATATTCATTGTAAAACCCAGAGCCTGGATCAAGCAGAAGGTAATAAGCATGCTTAAAGGTATAATCATAGCAACGATTGTCGCTGTTCTCCAGCCTAAAAACAGCAGTAAAATAACAGTCACCATGATTAAAGCAGCCATTATGTTATTCTCGAGGTCAGCGACTATATTGCGTATATATTTCGACATATCGTATGTGATATCGAAGCTCAGCGATGCGGGTGCCTGTTTCTGGGCCTGGTTGATTATTGCCTTTATATAGTCGGATACGAAAACTACATTTGCACCAACACGTTTTTGAATGCTCA
>CAYSHS010000004.1:17185-28110 GCA_964430845.1 uncultured Pirellulales bacterium
TCCGTTGTGGCGCGAATAAGTAGTACGGTCCTTGAATGCGGCCCTCACGTTCGCTACATCAGACAGGTATATAGGCTTACCGTTACGAACAGTCAGCAGGAGGTGATCGACTTCTTCTGCAGTTACAAGCTCCGCGGGAACACGTATATTGAATTTCGTACCTTTGGTTTCAAGACTGCCCGCGGAAATATTTATGTTTTCCGAAGGAATCAGCGCCAGTATTTCCGCAATCGTCAGGTTATACATCGCCAGGCGGTCCGGGTCGAACTCGAGCCTGATTTCCGGCTCCAGCGCCCCCATAATATCGACTTTCAAAACACCTGGTACAGTCTCAATCGTATCCTGTAAAGTATCGGCGATTCCCTTAAGCTGTACTGGTGATATATCGCCGGAAATGCTGATATACATAATAGGCATTTCCGCAAGATTTATCTCACTAATAACCGGCTCATCGGCATCAGTGGGAAGGTCGCCCTTGGCCATGTCAACTCTGTCACGCACACGCTGAAGCGCCACGTCGGTAGGCACATCAGGCATAAACTCAACATCAATCATGGAAAGTCCTTCGGCGCTGCTTGAGGTAACTTCTTTGACTCCCCTGATGCTGTTAAGCTCCTTCTCGATCTTCATAGTAATGGAAGTTTCTATATCTTCCGGTGAGACACCTTCGTAACTCGTAGAAATAAGGATTTGCGGAATTGGGATATCCGGGAATGCCTCGCGTGGCAATGTGAGATAGCTGTAGCTTCCAGCTATAATAATTATTAGTCCGAGGACAGCTATCGTAGTCCGGTTTTTAATGGCAACATCTGTAAGCAGCATGGTTTTTACTCGTTCTCCGGAACAACATTAACTGACTGACCAGGCACAACAAAACGATGACCTGATATAATTAGTTTATCATCTGGTTCCAGGCCGGTTTTAATTTGAACCTTATCTCCCTTAATAGTTCCCAACTCCACCTCATGCCTTTTGGCAATAGTAGAATTGGCAACATATACCGCATTTCCGTTCTCCATAGGTATAACCGCAGAGAGCGGAATCAGGATAACATTTTTTAAGATCTGTCGAGTCAGAACAACATCAACGATTTGGCCGCTGTGTAAACATTTTTCTTTATTCGGCAGCATGATTTCCATGCGAGTTGAGCGGGTAAGCTCATCTGCAAGCTGGCTTATGAAAGTGATTGTCCCTGTCAGAACGTTTTCCTTGCCCTGGTAAGAAGCATAAACTTCAGCTTCTTTACCTGTTGTAAAAAAAGAGATGTCTCGCTCGGGAATATCTACTGCAACTTTTACGGTATCATTATCCACAATTTCAGCTACAGGCATACCGTTTTGAATATATTCGCCTTCTTCAACCAAAATTTTGTTTAAGATGCCGCTTATCGGGGCATTAATGCTCGCACGCTCAAGCTTTGCACTGATTTCATCGAACTGTGCTTTGCTGATGTCCAGTTTCGTCTTTGCATTATCAAGGTCGCTTTGCGAGGTTGCTTCATTTTTAACAAGATTGGACATGCGATTATATTCTATTTTGTCCCGTTCGAGCTGCGCCTTTGCCATATCATATTGCGGCTGTATCAGGTCTGTATTAAGCTTAATGAGCAGATTGCCTGATTTTACGTTGCTGCCCTCAGATACAGGAATACTTTCTATGCGGCCCTCAACTTCCGCTGAAACTGTGACTATCCTGTTTGGCTCGATAACCGCAGGCAGCTTAAAAGTATCAGCAAATTCCGGTTCCGCTGTTATATTCATAACTTCCACATTTACTGGCGGTGCTTCTGAAACAGCCGTCTCATCCGCTTTCTTGGGTATTTTAGCTACGAAAGTTAATGCAGCTACGGCGGCAAAAATTATTATCAGCTTGATAACATTCCGAATAAACCAGCCTCCGGCTTTTTTACCCTTCTTAGGCTCATCAGTTTGTTTTTTCATTGGCAACTTTCCATTTTTAATTGATTTTTTATTTATAACGGCATAAAGATAACACTATTCGTATTTTTATGCTAAGCTATTAAAAACTCCTAAACGCACGTTTTATACGTTAGTTTAAAACAAGCGTTTGCATAAATCAAGAGTATTTTATGTTTTTAAGCGAAATTATCAAAATAGTTTAGCAAAAATCCAATTATTACTAAGAATCTCAAGTTTTTTTAGAATTCTTATTTTGTAAATATATTTTTTAATTAACAAGCCTTTTTTTCAATCGGCTGATGGCAAAATATCCCACAATAGCAATAAACAATATGACATAAATCATATCGAAAAGCAGTATTGGTTTATAAGTGTTTGTACAGATTGACCTTACGATTCTTACTGAATGTGTTAGAGGCACAATTTCTGCAACAGGTCTGATATAATCGGGCAATTTTTCAATCGGGAAAACCACTCCTGAGAAAAAGAACATCGGGGAAATAAAGCCTGTAAAATAAAAATTAAAATGATTGATATTTTTCACAAAAGAAGTTACCAGAAGCGAAATTGAAGCAAACATCAATCCAGTCAGAAATCCAACAAAAGGAGCAAATAAGCCATAAGGCAGCAAAATAATCTTAAAAATTGCGAGAATACATAAAACAGCAAAAGTGAAAAAAAATCCTTTCGTACCGGCCCATAACATTTCACCGACAATAAGATTATTGACTGTCATAGGAGCGGCAAGCATACCATCGTAAACTTTTTCAAATTCCAGGCGAACAAATGTGCCGAAACTGCACTCGAAAGCTGATGTGAACATTGCGGTAGTTACAAGCAGTCCCGTCCCGAGATATTCTATATAGCTTACGCCTCCTATTTTTTGGGTTATATATCCGCCCAGCCCCAAACCGACTCCTGCAAGAAAAATCAGCGGCTCGAGAAATGGGGGAAAACCGTTGCTTATTAAATTTTGAGTATAAACCCTCATATGCCTGAACCAAACGCTGTAAAGACGCATATAAAGCGGCGGGTATTGAGCAGATTTAACGTTAGTCATTTAATTGCCTCCCGGTAGCACGCAGAAAAACGTCCTCAAGATTAGTTTGCCTGATGAGGTAATTGCCTGATAACAGGCAGGAATCTGCAAAATCTTTCAAAACACTAATATCGTTGGAATAATAACGCATCACACCGGGAGAGTCTTCTATCCTGATATTTTGCTCAGCTTTCTCGCGACATTCCCTGCTTATAAGCTCGACATTAAGAATCTCAAGAACGTATTTTTCTATGTTTTTATCCACAAGGTCCGCCGGTCTGCCTTCAATGACTTTTTGTCCTTTGTTCATAATCAATACATGGTCACAAAGCTGGAATGCCTCTTCCATATAGTGGGTTGTTAGCAGAACAGTAGTATTTTTTTTCTGTAGCTGTCGTATTTTTTCCCAGATAAGATGTCTCACTTGTGGATCAAGCCCGGTTGTCGGTTCGTCAAGTATAAGCAGTTTCGGCTGATTTAAAAGTGCCCTTGCAATAACGAGCCTTCTTTTCATTCCGCCTGATAATTCCCTGATTTTTGCCTTGCTTTTATCTGAAAGCTCGAAGAAACCAAGAAGATATTTGATTCGTTTTTTGGCTTCGGAAGCCTGTATATTGTAGAATTTCGAATAAATCATCAGGTTTTGAATGACGTTCAGCTCGTCATCCAGATTGTCTTCCTGCTGGACAACTCCCGACAAAAATTTAATCGAAAGCTCGTCCCGGGCGGGGTCGTATCCGAAAATATTCACCTTGCTGTCAGGATTATTGTTTCTCGTGCATTTGCCATAGATTATTTTCATCGCGGTAGTTTTGCCCGCGCCGTTCGGCCCTAAAAAACCATAACAGCTTCCAGGCTCGACCGAAAAACTCAAATTATCGAGAGCTTTTACATCCCTGAAACTTTTACTTAAATTTTCTACCGTTATTATAGGCGCCATTTTTATTTCAACTTTAGTAACAATTAACCGTCATTATCGATTAACACGAATCAATTAGGATACAGTATCTTCCTATTAATTTCATCTTTTTTCATTATTCTGCGTTAAATGTGTTTCAAAACGCAGAGGGAAATACCTACGCCCGGCGAGATTCGAACTCACGACCCCCGGTTTAGGAAACCGGTGCTCTATCCTACTGAGCTACGGGCGCGAAAACTTGTAACTATCAACACCAAAAAGGCTTATCTAATACCCTGTCAAGTCGGTATTTGTGCTCTCAAATACCACTTGGTGTGTTTCTTGGCGTTTCATAGCAAAAAGCATTATCTGGAATTCGGCCAGAAATGTCAATACTTGACAGAAAATTAAGAGGGCTTATGACAGAGAAGAACAAAGACAATAATAGGTTGTTTGCAAAAGGACTTGCTAAACTTAGCTTATATCAAAGCTCAATATTATGTTGGACGTATAAAAACATATCCAAAGAACAATCTTTTGTTATCAACTCACAGAGAAAAGAAAATGAGCAAAAACAAGAAAACTAATAGCGAAAATCTCGCTGTTCCGCAGGGAGATTATCCGATATAGAAACCGAAAGTTTTGATAATGAGCCAGTTGAAAAGACTTTTTAAAATACTGGCTAAAAAATTAGAAAAGTAAGAACAATCTGAACGACTTTGTTGAGTTTAAGAGTAAAAGTACTTTGAAAAGTTAATATCGGTTTTCATAAACTAAAACCGGCAATGTTAAATTAATCAGGAAGACGCTCGTAAACATTTTTGCGATGACCAATCCTCAAAACACAAATAAGAATTTGTTCATTCTTAATCTGATAAATGATGCGATAATCGCCCGACCTAATCCGGTAAAGGTTGGGACTGCTATTTAATTTCACACTGTTCTGAGGAATTGGATTGGTTTTAAGGCTGTCTATTTTTTGGGAAATTTGCCTCTTATATTTTTTCGGTAAACTTGCTAAAAACTCCTTAGCATTATCATCAATTTTAATCTTATAAGTCATCTATTCTAAAGACCAAGTTCCTTCTTTGCCTCTTCCCAAGATGTAAATTTATTACGTTCAATGGCCTTTATTGCAGTTTCAATGTCTATCTTATCTTCAAGTTCTTCCAATAATTTAAGTTCTTCAACACTGACGGCTGCAAAAGTAGGTTCGCCATTTCTTTCGACACAAATACGCTCTCCATGATGAAAAACTTTATCGGCCATTTGGCGTATTTGCTCACGAAAATCAGTTATAGAAACAGTAGTCATAGTCTCTTCTCCTTGAAGTCATAGTACTTACATAATGTACATAATCTACATTCCGTACACAATATACTATACGGTATTTTTCTATCCGAACATAGCCTATTATTCTAATACTAATATTACTTATGCTTATAATGGTGAAATAGGCTGAAAAATAACGATTTTTATTCCTAATGAGACCGATAACAGTAAAAATTTATTTAAAAAGGTTGATAATCCATCAGATATGACTATAATCATAATTGTGATAGTTATACAAGAAAATACCTTTAATAAGAAAAACATGTCCGGGGATGGCCTAACTGTAAAGCGGCCGATTCTACCTTGTAGAACTATCACACCCCCGGACACCTCTTTTATGAGGTGACATTATGAGAATTTTCAAACCAACATATCGAGACAGTAGTGGTAAAATAAGACCTATCAAAAAGTATTGGATTGAAACGAGAGACCACTTGGGAACTATCAGGCGGTTTGCCGGAGATACCGACAAAGAGGCAACGACCCTTCTTGGCAATCAGATTGAAAGATTGATAGGTTATAAAAAAGCAGGAGAACAACCCGACAAACTTTCAGACTGGCTGAATAACCTGCCTTCTAAAATACGTGTAAGGTTTGCGGAATTAGGATTGCTTGACCCTGAGCGAGTCGAAGCGGGAAAACCTTTAACTAAACACCTTGACGATTTCAGTAAATTTCTAAACGACAAAGAAAATACTCCTTCATATGTTAAGCAGACAATATCACGAATCCGAAAAGTATTTAAGGGCTGTAAATTTATTTACTGGTCGGATATAAACGCAGTCCATGCTCATCGGTATCTGGCAAGACTGCACAAACTTTAATGAGACATTCGGACATCAACTTGACGATGAGCATTTATTCGCATACATTAGCCGGACAAGAGGCTCAGGCGGTCGAATCCCTGCCGAACTTGTCACTTCCGAGCAGTCGGAAACAGGTATTAAAAAACTTGGCGTAAAACTTGGCGTTAATAGTTGAAAAGAAACGAACTGATATGAACAAGAACGAACAGCAAAACCTTGATAACAATTCAAAAACGGTGATATTGAGCAATCAATGGGGATTAGTGACAAGTTATTTTAAGTTTAGGAAACCGGTGCTCTATCCTACTGAGCTACGGGCGCAAATTTAACATTTTCGTTGATTATACGTGCAAAATGTGATTTTATCAATAAGCCATAAGGATATTTTATATGTGAAAAATTATCACCAAACTGATTCTGGATAAAAACATTACTTTCAGATATAATTCCCGAATGGATTTATCGATTGTAATACCGGCTTTCGAGGAAAGCAAAAAGATAGCACACGATATTAAGGAAGCAGCGAGCTTCCTGAATTCTCATAAGTTGAAGGGTGAGATTATCATTGTCGATGACGGAAGCAAAGACAATACTTCAGAAATCGCAAAAAAAGTCGAAGTTCAACCCGATGTTAAAATTCAGGTCTTGCGCTATGAGCGGCATCGGGGCAAAGGCTATGCAGTGCGCAAAGGCATCGAGCAGTCAAGCGGAAACTATGTAATGTTTGCAGACAGCGGCTGCTGCGTTCCCTATAAAGATACTCTCAAAGGACTCGAACTTATTAAAAACGGCACCTGTGACATTGCACACGGCTCGAGAAAAACCGCGGGATGTAATATTGAAAAGAGTCAGAGTCTTTACAGGCGTATCTGCTCGAAAATTTTCCATTGGTTTGTAATCCATGACATGAAAATCCCGGAGGAGTTTACTGACACTCAATGCGGCTTCAAAATTTATAAAGGTGATCTCGCCAGGCATTTATACGGCGAATGTCAAACCGATGGATTTGTTTTCGATATCGAAATTATAATGCTTGCACAAAGAGAGGGTTTCCGCATCAATGAGTTTCCAATCGACTGGACATGTGATCCCGATACACGTCTGTCCCCATCGCGCAGCTCATGGCGGATTCTTACAGACCTGCTTAAAATCAGGCGAACCATGAGCAAAAAATAAAACTTCTTCATGTTATTCGAGCACATGACCTGATTCTCAGGATGTATGATTAAGAAACAAGCTAGTTTCCTAAGAGATATGAAATAACCGGGCGATTCCCAAAAACCTTTCCACAATAAAACAAACGGGCTGCAGAAACGATCTGCAGCCCTGGTGCTCGGAGATAGTCAAGAATTATTTTTTATGCCCCACATATTCTTTTTAACATAATCTCGTTATACTTTCTTTTTTCGCCGTATCAGACTAAATGCACTTCCGATTCCCAATAATGCAATTGTTGCCGGCTCCGGTACCGCAACGAGGAAATCCTGTACGCCGTCATAGCTGAATACCCTTAAATCCGCCATAGGCCCTGTTCCGTCAAGTGAGTGCAGCCATTTATTTGCAAGTGTAGAATCTACCCCGTAAGCGGCAAAGCCGCCATTTCCGGGAGTTCCATCTACCGTAACATCCCAAGTAAGCGGATTTCCTGTAAATTGTTCGTGAACAATTTCCCAAATTGCCGCGGAAAAAGCAGCCGCCTGGCTGTTTTGTGTGCTTGTGAATGTGCTGCCTGTCGCCCAGCTCGGTTCATAATATCGTCCCCATAATTCCTGGAGATACTGTGCTTTGGTATCGCCCATCACGCTTCCAAGAAGAGTTGTAGGTCTCGGTCCATCCGCCGGCATAATAACATCGTATGTAGTTGTCAGAGTAGGATGCGGCTCGGCCAATTCTATACAGAACGCACCGAGTGAGCCGTTGGACCACAGCTTCCCTTCATTTGTGCCGCCGGTTTTTTTGAACCTGGTAACTCCTGCATATACCTGCAGTCCATCGTAGCCGCCACCCCAAATCATGATTGAATCGTTTGCGTAATAACCCGTATGAGTTATATCTACTGTACCGACAACTGTAGCATGAGCTAAACACGGAAGAAGCAGGATAACTAACAAATAAAAGAATCCTGATTTCTTCAGCAATTTATGTTTCATCATTCTCCCCTTAAAACCGATTCTTGGTTTGTGATTTTTTCTTTAGATATCGAATACCAATTTTTCTAAATACCAATCACAATTAACTAATTACTATTCAACCGGGTGCTCAAAGAATGAAATTTGAGAACCCCCCATTTCTATTGTAACCGCCCCAATTACTACTTATGACATTAGTTTATCCAATTACGATGTAAAAGTCAAGATTTTTTACATCCTTCAGTAAAAACCTTCGGAATTTTCAGAATGTTTGTCAATAGCTTGCCAATAAGCAAAATATTTTAGGACCAAGTTCAAAATTTTTTAAAAAAAAGTTTGGAACTATTTTCAATAATTTTTGTCAATACCTGCCCCCAATTCAAAAGAAATTTAAGAATCACTGCCTGCATTTTATTTTTTCGGGTAAAAAACAGTATCAAAAAATTCTTTCATTTTAGCAGCGTAAGGAACTCCATATTTAGCAAATGTAGCTTTGGTTGCGGCATCCGGTTTCCAGTCAAAAAAGGCGTGACTGGCTCCTTCTACCTGTACATATTCCACAGTCTGGCCTGCAGCTTTCAATGCATCGGCATAAGCCTGTACAGCCTCATTTCTGATTAATGGATCTCTTGTCCCTCGCAACAGATACTGCGGCACGGCACGTTCCTTTATATTCGGAATATTATCAATCGGCGAAACAGCCTTAAGCCACGATTCGGAATTATTACCTGCATAACGTCTTAGTGACGCTCCATCAAAAACACCATAACTCGGAGCGGCAGCTTTAATAGCATTTGTCAATTCAGTGCGAACCTGTTCGACTGTTTTATCTTTTGGCATATAAGTTGGTTTATACTGGAATACACCTTCTTTAATACCGAAACCACCATCTCCTATCATATTAACCATATCGATTGCGGCGGCAGATAAATGACCACCGGCACTGTCACCGGTAACTGCTATACGTGTTGGATCGGCTCCGTATTGGCTTGCGTGTTCCTGAATATGTGCCAGCGCTCCGTAGACATCTTCAATCAGATTTGCCATAGTATTTGCTTTTTCGTCGCCATCAAGATTTCCGATCCAGCGGTAATCGATACTGCATACAACATAACTTCCGCCTCTTACCAGCTCACGTGCAAGGCCTCGCATTATATCTTCGGTATTTGCCGACCAGCCGCCGCCATGAATAATAACGATACACGGCAGATTCCCGGCACCGTTCGGTGAGAATACATCGTATTTGAGTTTTTTTACACCAGGCTGGGTGTACACCACGTCCTGAATTACTTTGAAACCTTCCAAAGCTCTGCTTTCTATAAAAGATGCTCCGATTGTTTTGTTCTGATCTATAGTAATCTGAAACTCCGGCGTCATCGACTCTATATTCATTCGACCAAATATACCACCTGCGGCTTTGAAATAATAACAGCTATCAACTGAATAACCTTCATCAGGAGAAGCTGTTATTGTTATTACAGTTCCTGCATCTACCTGGCCGTCATCCGGAAGGGGAGGCTCGACCTTAATGCTTCCATTTACGGGTTTTTCAACTGAGACGAGAAATTTCCCGTCTTGAGTTTGCGGTTGTGTCATTCCCCGTCTTCCCCTTTCTTGTGCGGAAATAGTATGATTTTGAAAAATAGTAAAAATTAAAACTATAAAACTTAAATAGATGACTCCATAGGTTTTTATGCGGAAATTTACATTGATATTCATAACCTGTTCTCCTATAAAAGATTAATTGAACTTTTTATAGGTGAAGTATCCACCTTATTTTCCCGTATGTCAACAAGTATCCAAAAGGTCTGGACGGTTCTTTTTAGTTCTTTCGAGTGATTGTTCTTTTCGCCATTGTACGATTTTTTTGTGATTGCCGCTAAGAAGAATATCCGGTACTTTCATGCCTCTGAAAACTTCAGGTCTTGTATATTGAGGATATTCTAAAAGTCCTTCGCTGAATGATTCATCCTTAGCTGAGTCTTTATCGCCGAGAGCGCCCGGGAGCAATCTTACTACTGCGTCTATAATAACCATAGCGGCTAATTCGCCGCCGTTGAGGATATAATCGCCGATAGAAATTTGCTCGGCGTCAAGGCCTGTTCGGATTCGCTCGTCGAAGCCTTCGTACTTTCCTGCTATTAAAATAAGTCTTTTTTCGGTGCTAAGCTCGATGGCTTTTGCCTGGTTAAACGTTTTTCCCTGGGGAGTAAGCAGAATTGTTCGTGCTTTTTCCTGTGATAATTTTACAACGTGCTCGAAGCAATCGAGAACTGGGCCAGGCATCATAACCATACCAGGTCCGCCGCCGTAAGGTTTGTCATCGACTTTGTGATAGTTATCAGTTGCAAAATCCCTGATATTGGTTGTAACGACTTTAATCAATCCATCATCCTGCGCTCTCTTCATTATCGAGCAGCTCAGGTGTGATGCGAACACTTCCGGAAAAAGTGTAAGAATATCTACTCTCATTAAGATTCTGTCGTTTTATTTTCTGCCTGGTCTTTAGCTTTTTCTTCTTCAGCTTTTTTCTTTGCTTCTGCCTCAGCCTTTGCTTTTTCAGCGGCAGCTTCGGCTTCTTTTTGAGCAGCTATTTTTTGAGCCTTGTTAAAAAGCCTGCCTTTCGAGCTGGATACAGCTCTTGCTTTTTTCAAGCGTGCGGCTTTTTCTTCGGCGTATTTATGCTTGATACCATGGCGTAAAAGAATCTCCGAAACTGTATCGCTCGGTATAGCTCCCTGGCTGAGCCAGTACTCTATGCGCTCGCGATACAGCACAATTTGTTTTTGAACATTTTTATCG